>JABFSP010000007.1 GCA_013140565.1 Ignavibacteria bacterium | reverse complement strand
AATTAATGCATTAAATAGAATTAAACCAGATGCAATATATTGCTTTAATAACCAACCTTACATATTATTCTTCGATCTTGTAAACAATGACTTAGATGAGAGTGAAATACACAAGAGCATATGGAATTTCAATCAAACACCCGTAGTTTTTTTTATTAAACATAATCAAGTTGAGATTTACAATGGTTTTGTTTTTGATAGGGACAACTCATTATTGGAAATATTAGCCACTGAAAATGAACTTGATAATTTTAACTTCTGGGAAATTCAAACAAGCAAATTATGGATTAATTACAAAAATAAATTCACAAATTCATCAAGAGTTGACTACTATTTACTGGACAACATTAAGCAAGCAAGAAAACAATTATTAGATAATGGTTTAAAAAGTAATCCAGAATTAGTCAACAGTTTAATTGGGCGATTGATATTCACTCGGTATTTAATAGATAGAAATGTCGATGTAAGTGAAGAATTTATATGCGGAAAAAATAAAAAACAAAAAAATAGTAGTTTTTTAGAATTAATCGTTGAAAAGGAAAAACTCTATGATTTCTTTGATTATTTAAAGACAAAATTTAATGGCGATTTATTTCCTATAAAGAACAACGAGAAAAACTTAATAAAAAAACCACATTTAGATCTTCTACAAGCACTCTTTAGTGGTGCAAAGATTTTTGAAGAAGGAATTCAACATTCATTATTTGATATTTACGACTTTGAAATTATTCCTGTTGAGCTTATCAGCAATATTTATGAAAGCTTCATTGGTGAAAAATTACAACTAGAAAATAAAGCATTTTATACACCACCATTTCTCGTGGACTATATCTTATCCGAAACAGTTGACAAACACCTAGCAAGAAATGATAAGGCAAATTGTAAAACTCTTGATCCTTCATGTGGATCCGGTATTTTTCTTGTGGAAACGTTGAGAAGGATAATTGAACATGAAAAAATTCACAATCCGGATTTCAATAAAAATACACTCAAAAAATTAATTAAAGAAAATATTTTCGGAATTGACAAGGATGAAAACGCAATTAATGTAGCAATCTTTTCGCTTTATATAACATTATTTGATTATCAACAACCTAGGGACATAGAAAAATTTAAATTCCCTGAATTAAAGGATAAAAATTTTTTTAAGGCTGATTTTTTCGATACCGAGGCTAGTTACAATGAGATATTTTATAAACTTAGTGAACAAGGTCTATCGTTTGATTTTATTATTGGAAATCCACCATGGGGTAATGTAAAACATGGAAATCATTTAGAGTATACTAAAACACGAGGCATTCCTATAAGTGACAATCAAATAGCTCAAAGTTTTTTAGTTCGAGTAAAGGATTTTTGCGACCAAAACACAAAAATGGCATTAGTAGTAACAAGCAAAGTTCTTTATAATTTACAAGCAAAGAATTTCAGACAATATTTGTTAGAAAGATTTCATCTTTATAAAGTATTAGAGCTTTCAGCTGTCAGAAAACAAATTTTTGAAAACGTTATAGGGCCTGCATGTATAATTTTCTATAAATTTATATCAGATAAAAACAAGAATACAGATAGATACAATACTGAACATATATCGCTAAAACCAAATTTATTTTTGAAGTATTTCAAAACTATTGTTATAGAAAAATATGATAGTAAATTAATTTCTCAATACTACTTAAAGACTTATGACTGGCTTTGGAAAGTAATGTTATACGGAAATATTATCGATTTTTATTTCGTAAAAAGATTGAAAAGTATGTCAAATGTAAACAATATTATATCTGAAAATAACTTAACAGCGGGTCAAGGTATTGAAATTGGACTTAATGGGAATAAAGATACCGATTTCTTAAAAGATTTACCATTTTTAGACACTAAGAAAAAAACCTTAGAAAGATATTATATTAATACGAAACAGTTAGGGAAATGGATACCTAGAAAAGTACACAGAAACAGAGCTACGCAGAAACAAATTTTTAGCGGCCCTCAACTATTATTTAAGTTTGGGCTTACAACATCCTTTCAAGCAGTTACTTCATATTCAGATTCAGACTTAGTTTTTCTAAAGTCTATCACCGCAATTAAAGGCAATAAAAGTCAGGCCAAACTTTTAAAAAATTTAGTTGGCTTGTTCAATTCCAAATTATTTCAATACTATATTTTATCAACAGGGTCTTCAACAGGTATAGAGCGCGAACAGGCACACAATGAAGATGAAAAATTTACTTTCCCAGTTATAATTGATCCCAAAATTCCAGAAAAGGTTGACTTAATAATCAAAAATAAACTAAATGATAAACTCACGATTTTCGATACTCCATCAAAAAAAATTAATCAACCAAACACTGAAGCTCTTGAAATTGAGTTGAATACCTTAATTGACAAATTATATAATATCTCTGATACAGAAAGAGATTTGATGTCCTATTGCGAGGAAGTTACCATAAAACTAATTCGGGGTAGCAGTATTCCCTTAAATAAAGCTTCTGAAAAAACCCTAAAAGAATACACTAAAGTATTTTTAGATCATTTTGCACCACTTCTAAAGAGTTCAAACGAATTTTTACTAACCGAAATTTACAATAAGAACCCATACTTAATTGCAATAAATTTTAAAATTATTGATACTCAACCACAAGTACCGATTAATTTTAATACTGAACAAAATGTCGACAGTATATTAAATCTTTTAGGTAAAATATCTTTAAACAAAATCAGCAACCACTTATATATGCAGAAAGATGTTAAAGGTATTGAAAGAAATTCCTTTTACATTTTAAAAACACATGAATTTAAAAACTGGCATCCTGCAATTGCCAGACTGGATTTAAATGAATTTATGAGTGCTATGTTAAAATCAGAAATTAATCGTTATCAAGGTGTTAAATAACAACTTAAATGCTTCTAAATTTCAACATGCTTTTTTACTTCCCTACTTAAATGAAGCATATTTAATATTATCAGATTCTTATAAAGATCTTGTTAGTTCGGGTACAAAGTATAATTCTTACAACGAGAATAGTTTAAGAGATGCGTTAGTAAAAGCAGCAGAGAAGAAGAAAAAGAGATTACAATTTGTATGGGATACTGAAAGCAGAGATATTCAGAACAAAAACGTCAGAATTGATATTTCTTTGATATATTCACTTGATTTGGATTATGTAGATGAAAGGATTTTTATTGAATGTAAAATTATTAATAGCACCAACACTCAAGATTATGTAGATAGAAATGGAATAAAAAGTTTTGTCGAATGCAAATATTGCGAAAAATTACCCTTGGCAGGCATGTTAGCTTTTGTAACAGTAGGCTCTATAAGTAAATTTGTTTCAGATGTTAATGACATCTTAAAATCTCATTCAACTATTACAACCAATATCTATTTATCGACAATAACCGGTTATTGTCAATCAAATCATAATAGGACAAATGGTGCCTCCCCAATTGATATCTATCATTTAATTTTAGACTATCAAGTATTAATATAAAATCTCATTCAAAATCTCCTTATATTCACAAATGAAGTAACATTCATAACCTGTGATTTAACCTTATTATATTGTAACTATCACCTATTTTCCTTAAATTTGTGCTTTAAATAAGCAAAATTCAGATATTTTCCGCTAAATTTATCAGATAAATGAGATTCATTGAATGAATCAAATTTATCGTATCGCTTAAAACCGGAGTTCCCCGCTTTCGCGGGGATTAATCAAAATCATGGACTACAAAAACATATTAGTCACAAAGTTAGATAATCCCAGGGGATTAAAGGTCGGGCAGATTCAGCTTAACCGCCCCGATGTATTGAATGCGCTCAATATCGAGCTTATGGGTGAGCTTGTAAGCACACTTGAGGGCTTTGATAAGGATGCCGAAGTTGGATGCATAATTATCACCGGCAGTGCAAAGGCATTTGCCGCTGGGGCCGATATTAAGGAAATGGCAACACAATCAGCAATCGATATGCATATCCGCGACCAGTTTTCTGTGTGGGATAAGATCCGTAAGATCAAAAAACCAATTATTGCTGCAACCAGCGGATTCGTACTCGGCGGCGGTTGTGAGCTAAGTATGGCATGCGATATGATAGTCGCTGCGGAGTGTACAAAATTCGGACAGCCTGAAATTAAGCTAGGCATCATACCGGGTGCCGGCGGCACCCAGCGCCTGACTCGCGCAATTGGCAAAGCCCGCGCAATGGAAATGATCCTGACGGGCAGAATGTATACTGCCCGCGAAATGTTCGAAGCAGGGCTTGTAACACGACTTGCTGATGATGAAGTATTTCTTGAAGAAGCGCAGGCGCTTGCTATGGAAATCGCATCAATGCCCCAAATGGCATTGCAGATGGCTAAGGACTCCATTCTGAAATCGTTTGATACCACAATTGAAGGCGGCCTGGAGTACGAGCGCAAAGCGTTTTACCTGCTCTTTGCAAGTGATGATATGAAAGAAGGCATGAATGCCTTTGTAGAAAAGCGTAAACCTGAGTGGAAGAACAAGTAGCAATGAGCAATCACGCCAAGGCGTGACTTCGAAAATTAGTTTGTAATTTTCTTGTTGGCAATAACCAATTAACAATAATCAGATAGAATTCAGAAATAATTTATAACAATTTGATAAAATACTTTTCGCTGCTTGCAGTTTTACTTTTCGCCTTTGCGAACTTAAACGCTCAGGATAAACCGGGCGAAAGCCAGAAGAAGAACGCAACTTTTTTGGATTCATCCAATTTCAACGCTGAGCAGATAATTGAAATGAATAAACCCGGGCTGATATCAATATGGTATCACACCGATAATTATTATTCATATTATTCATTCACAACAATTGATACCACACTGCTCAACGGTTCAGGTTTCATATTCAGCGAAGACGGGCTTATCGGCACAAATTACCATGTGGTTGATGGCATAGATAGTCTTCTGGTTAAAACCAGCGACGGTGTTTTCTATGATGCGGAGCTTCTTATCATTGATGAAAAAAATGATATGGCAATTATCAGGATAAAGAACGCCAACGGCACCAAGTTCCCCACTATAAAATTCGGCAACTCCGATGCGATGAAAGTCGGACAGGAAGTTTTCGCAATTGGCTCACCACTGGGATATGAATACACCATATCACAGGGTATCATTGCGGGTATAAGGGATAATGAAAAAGTATCATTCACAGATCCTGTAACATACTCACCTATCGAAAAGAATTTTGAAAAAGTGCTGCAGATAACCGCGGCAATATCACCGGGTAATTCCGGCGGCGCGCTGTTTAACCGCAAGGGAGAAGTGGTTGGTATCACAACATATACATACACCGGCTACGGCAATCTGAACTTCGCAATTGCAATAAATAGCTTTGTTTATTTTATGAACTCCGTTGATATTGCAAATATAGATAACAATCCGGAAGCAAAAAAGAAGCGCGAAGAGAGCCTGTATTACTCTAACTTAAGGCTTGCCGGCAACTACAAACAGGAAGCAACATACAACTGGCTTTATGTGAAGCAAAGAGATACCATGAAGACCATTGATACATTTATTGTTAAGCAGGATTCCATTGCTAAGATCAACTTCAACAAAGCCGAAACATTTTATTATAAGTGTCTTGATATCGCACCTGATTCATTCAACGTTTACAGGGATATGATGGATCTATATGTTTACTGTGAGAATTTCCCGAAAGCTGAAAATTTGTATGATACCATTAAATCCCGCTTCCAGAGCGATAGTTTATTGAACCTGCTGTCATCCAGCCTTGCAAGTGCGTATACAACCTCAAAGGACTACAAAAAGGCGCTGGAGTTTTATGAGAAGATGTCAAAGAAAGATACTTCCGATCATTATTTAAGATACCAGATTGGCGGAATTTATGAAAGCATGGGCAAGTATGATAAAGCTATTAAGGAATACAAAAGAATAATTAAAAAGGATCCGTTTTATACGCAGGCATATGTTGCGCTCGGTTCAGTATACTACAACAAAAAACAGGATTACCGCTTAGCCAAGACCTACATAGAAAAAGCATATGATATGGAAATGGTAACTTATGGCTCAACTTATTACATCGATATACCTTACCTGCTGGGCATGATTGCCTGCAAACAAAGGAAGAAAACTGATGCTATGCTTTATTACATGGACTTAAAAAGCATTTACACTTATACCCCGGAAGAAAACAAAAAGAAATCTGATCTGCTGAAAGCTATCAGAGACTTAAATTAATATTTCATATAAATGATACATAAATTTGATGTTGTAATTGTTGGCGCAGGCGGAGCAGGACTCCGTGCTGCCGTAGAGATCCCAAAAGGAACTTCGTGCGCTGTAATATCCAAGGTATTTCCAACCCGCTCACACACAGGTACTGCGCAGGGCGGTGTTTGCGCCGCGCTATCCAATGAAGAAGACGATTCATGGCTTGACCATGCTTTTGATACCGTAAAGGGCTCTGACTACCTGGGTGACCAGGACGCAATTGAAATTATGTGCCAGGATGCACCGAGAGCAATTATTGAGCTTGAACATATGGGCATGCCTTTTTCAAGGACTAAGGAAGGCAAAATTGCGCAGCGCAAATTTGGCGGACATACAAAGCTTGAAAATCCAAAAGACCCGAATTCAAAAAGAATTCCAGTGAACAGGGCATGTTACTCCGCAGATAGAACAGGTCACGTTATGCTGCAGACTCTTTACGAGAACTGCATAAAGAATAATGTGAACTTTTACTCAGAATACTTCCTGACAGATCTTATAATCGAAGACGGCATCTGCAAGGGTGTAACAGCTATTGATATGGCAACATCAGAAATTCATACTTTCCAGGCTAAAGCTGTAATGTTCGCAACAGGCGGTTACGGCAGGGCTTTCAGGATAACCTCCAACGCTCATGTAGGCACAGGAGACGGATGCGCGCTTGTATATAAAGCCGGCCTTCCGTTAGAGGATATGGAATTCTTTCAGTTCCACCCGACAGGATTATGGAGACTTGGAATATTGGTTTCAGAAGCGGCTCGCGGTGAAGGCGGAATATTAAGAAATAACGCCGGAGAACGTTTTATGGAAGTTTACGCGCCAACAGTAAAAGACCTGGCTCCAAGAGATATGGTTTCACGTGCGATAATTTCCGAAATAAGGGCAGGACGCGGCATATTAGGCAGTGACGGAACATATTATATAAATCTTGATCTGACGCACTTAGGAAAAAAAGTTATTGATGAAAAGATACCCGAAATTACCGGATTCGCAAGAACATACCTTGGAGTAGAACCAACAAAGGAATGTGTTCCTATACAGCCGACTGCTCACTATGCAATGGGCGGTATTCCCACAAACTACGATGCTGAAGTTCTTGCCGATAGTAAAGGGACAAAAGTTACAGGCTTTTATGCAGCCGGTGAATGCGCATGTGTTTCAGTTCATGGCGGCAACAGACTTGGCACAAATTCATTGCTTGATATAGTTGTATTTGGCAGACGCGGCGGAAAGAAAATTTCGCAGTTCCTGGTAACCGCTGAGCATCATGAATTTAACTCTGATCCCAAAGAAAAGACCAAAGCCCTGATGAATGATCTTCTTTCACGCAATGGAACCGAAAAAATATCAGAAATAAGAAGAGATCTGCAGCAAAGCATGATGGATAAATGCGGTATTTTCAGGAATGAAAAAGATCTTACTGAAAACAAAGAACTGATAAAACAGTACAAAGAAAGATACAGGAATATCGGTCTGCAGGATAAGAGCAAGGTTTTCAATACCGATCTTATTGAAGCAATTGAGCTTGGCAACCTGCTTGATATTGCCGAAAGTATTAATGAAGCTGCGCTGAACAGGCAGGAGTCTCGCGGCGCGCATACACGGGAAGACTTCCCTAAACGCGATGATGCCGGCTGGATGAAGCATACATTTATTACAAAAAATGAATCAGGCGATCCGAAAATAGATTATAAACCGGTTGTTTTAACAAGATTTGAACCGATGGAAAGAAAGTATTAAAAGCAGGCAAAAGTAAAAAAGCAAAAGGCAAAAATTAAGACGCAAAGAAAAACGAAGCATAAAAGAACGAAGCAAGAGCAGATAAAAAAAGCTAAAGAAAAAAGCAAAAAATTATAAATTTTAAGCGATATGCAAGTTACATTTAAAATACTCAGGTTTAACCCGGAAGTTGATAAGGAACCTCATTTTGAGGAGTACAGGTTTGAAGGTCATGAAAACATGACCGTTTTAGACTGCCTGCATAAGATAAAATGGGAGCATGACGGAAGCCTTGCATTCAGGCGTTCATGCGCACACGGCGTGTGCGGCTCTGATGGTATGAGGATAAACGGCAGGAATCATTTAGCCTGCTCAACCCTGCTGAAGGATATTAACACCAAAAAGCCGGTCGTTATTGAGCCTCTTCCTGCAATGCCTATTATCAAAGATCTTATCCTGGATATGACCGATTTTTATGATAAGTATAAAGCAGTTAAGCCGTATCTTATCAACAATACCCCGGTTACCGAAGACAGCGAAAGGCTGCAGTCAAATGCTGACGCTGAAAAACTGTTTGAGTCAGCCAAATGTATATTATGCGCATGCTGTACAACAAGCTGTCCCAGCACATGGACAAATAACAATTACATCGGACCCGCTGCCCTGCTTAAAGCATACAGGTTCGTGTTTGATACAAGAGATGAAGCAGCTGATGAAAGGCTTGATATCATTGATACACCGGATGGTATCTGGAGATGTCACACAATTTTCAATTGTATAGAATCATGCCCCAAAGAAATTAACATAACATGGCATATTTCACAGCTTAAAAAAGAGCTTTCAACAAGAGAATTATAAAACAACATTCGTTTTATAAAGCATCATTAGTTTTAGCATACAATATTCCGTAAGGAGGATTTAATATTCAATGTTCCAGGATTTTGCAAACAGGAAATTCCGTGATTATATGTCAATGCTTGAATTTCCCGCGGGCAGAATTACTTTTGAGCGGATATGGAGCTCTACGCTGCCTCCTTTTATCACAAGTTTTCTCGAAAATTATATACCCAAACATAACGTTCCACTGGATAAAAAAGATTTTGAAGACCTGCTTAATAAAGCAATCGTCTTCAATATCAATTATATCATAAAGCCAAAGAATACCCTGCTTAAATTTTTATTTGGCGAGCGTGAAACCCGTCCCGCAGGTTATTTACTGAACAGGCTGAAATATTTCCAGTTCTACGGGTATTACATAACGAACATTGAGGATTTTATCGCGGTAAATTCGCTTGAGGTAATTTCATACAACCAGATCGAGCACCTGTTGAATGAAGTGAACCGGAATATATACGAAGAAATTTCAGGCAGGCAAAGCCAGGCTCACAGGATGAGCCTAGTTAAGCTGCTGTACTACTTCTTCCACGATCTTGGTGAAAACAATCCTATTAATATCAAGCTCCCCAGGAAAATACTCTCAGCATACTTTGCAGATAAAGGGTTCCACGAAATAAAGAAGAAAATTGACGGGTTTTTCAGCGATGAGATATTCATCCAGGAAGCAATTGAGCTTATGGATCCCGACAACAAAAAGCTCCCAAAAGAAGCCGCCGAAGACGGCATAACGGAAGAGCAGATAAAGCAGATTATAACAAAAGCAAAAACCGAGTTCATTAACAGGGAAAATGCAGATAAGGAAATTGAAAGAATTTTAAAAGCAGATGAACCGCTTAATGAAGATATTCCCGTTATCAATATAAGGCTTATCAGGGAGCAGGAAGCGAAGCTTCCGGAGGTTGAAAAAAGCAGCCTGATAATTGATGATGAAATATATTCCGATGACCTGCTGTTCGCTTCACAATTCAACGAAATTACTCCCCCGCAGCATGTAACAGATGAGGAAAAACGCAAACGGCTCATCGAAGACCTGTTCTGTGAGAGTTCATACAGGAAGAAGATCATAAAAAAAATATTTGATAAGGATGAAGAAAAATTCAGGGAAAAAGTCAATAGTATCCTTGATAAAAATAACTGGGATGAAGCTGTTATATTGATAGATAGCCTTTACAGGGAAAGGAAAATAAATTTTTATTCAGATGCTGCGGTAAAGTTTGTTGATATTTTCCAGAATCATTTTAATAAGAACGAAGCATCAAACGGAAAGAACAAGGCAGTATAAATGCTTATAGATAGTGCGAAAATTACAATTAAAAGCGGTGATGGCGGAAGAGGTTGCATTAGTTTCCGAAGGGAAAAATATGTGCCAAAGGGCGGACCCAACGGTGGCGATGGCGGTAAAGGCGGTGATGTTTTATTTAAAGCTGATAATTCTCTTGCAACGCTTATTGATTTCAGGTACAGGCGCACGTACCGCGCGCAGAACGGTTCTCATGGTTTAGGCGGCGATAAGACCGGCAAAAGCGGGCAGGATACTGTAATACTTGTGCCATGCGGAAGCATGATAAAGGATGCAGTAAGCGGGTATATACTTGCTGACCTGATCGAGAACGGTGACAGCTACCTTGCTGCCAAAGGCGGCAAAGGCGGCAGAGGTAACGCAAGATTCGCTACTTCAACCAACCAGGCGCCAAGAATTGCGGAGCCCGGCATTAAGGGCGAAGAAAAAGAAATTGAGCTTGAGCTGAAGCTCATAGCTGATGTTGGTTTGGTTGGACTTCCAAACGCAGGTAAATCAACCTTAATTTCCAAGATCTCAGCGGCGAAACCAAAAATTGCTGATTACCCGTTCACAACTTTGCAGCCAAATCTTGGCATTGTGCGATACAAAGATTACCAAAGCTTTGTAGTAGCTGATATCCCCGGACTGATTGAAGGAGCGCATACCGGCAAAGGGCTTGGTATCAGATTCCTGAAACACATAGAACGTACAAAAGTACTTGTATTTCTTTTAGATGCGACCCTGATTCCGTATAAGAAAAACAAAAAGGAAGATTACGAAATTCTTGTTAACGAACTCGAAAGCTACGATAAAAAGCTTCTTGAAAAACCAAGAATGATCTGTTTCTCAAAAATTGACGGACTTACACCCGAGCAGATAAAAGATCTTGCAAAGATCAAATTCCCAAAAGGAAAAAGCAAAGTAAAAGCATTAGTGATGAATATTTCTTCAGTCACAGGAGAAAATCTTCCGAAGCTTCTGGATGAGATATGGATTCTGCTGCGCCAGTAAACCCGCACTACTTAAAGTTCATCACGGATTACAAATACATTACCATATTTTTTCTAACATAATGATAAGAAAACCAAATATACTAGTTTCAAACGATGACGGCATCGAAGCCCCGGGACTACAGAGACTTGTTGAACAGCTCAAAACTTTTGCCAATGTTTATGTATCGGCTCCATACACCCAGCAAAGCGCAGTTGGACACTCAATAACAATATTTTATCCATTAAGGACGTACGAACACACCAAAGACGGACAATTTTTCGGAATAGCAGTTGAAGGCACACCAGCCGACGCTGTTAAGATCGGTGTACTTTATTTTTTTAAGGATGTAAAATTCGATCTGGTGGTATCCGGCATTAATCATGGTGCTAATACTGCGATAAATATAATCTATTCTGGCACTGTTTCCGCGGCTACAGAGGGAACCATTCTGAAAATACCATCTATTGCGGTATCATTAACTACATTTGAGAAAGTTGATTTCATAGAACCGGCTAAAATAACTTCTGATATTATCAAACAAATGTGGGAAGATGACAAAATAAATCTTCATGAAGGTACATTGCTGAATATGAATATTCCGAATATTCCTATTAATGAAATTAAAGGTGTAAAGATCACCAAGCAGGGCAGATCGTACTGGGAAGACGGCTTTGAAGTTCGGAAAGACCCGCATGGTAAGGAATATTACTGGTTGACAGGCAAAATGGTTTACCGTGATGATTCAAATGAATTTGATGTGGCCGCAGTCAAGGATAATTACATTTCTATCACTCCCCTGCATTTTGATCTTACCGATTACCGCACTTTTGAAGAAATTAAAGACTGGAAAATTAACCTGTAAATTTATGACAAGCGAAGTTAGAGTACTGGATCACACAAGCAAAGTATTAAATGGTAATCCTTTAAATGATCCTTACAAAAGAAAAGTCCTTGTTTACCTGCCGCCGTCATACAGCAATAGTAATAAAAAATATCCGGTGATGTATCTGATAGCAGGCTTTACAGGATACGGGGCGTTAAACATGAACCTCGCTCCATTTTCAGAGAACATTCAACAAAGGCTTGACAGGCTCATCAAAACGAAAGCTATCAAAGAGATGATAGTTGTAATGCCGGATTGTTTCACAAAATACGGCGGCTCGCAGTATGTAAACTCAACAGCAACCGGCAGGTATGAAGATTACATGGTAAAAGAGATTGTGCCTTTTCTAGACAGCAATTTCAGAACCTTGCCGCAAGCTTCATCCAGATGCATTATCGGGAAATCATCAGGTGGGTATGGTGCGATGTGGCTTGCCATGCGGAATCCCGGGGTATTTGGTTTAATGGCAACACATTCGGGTGATTCGGCTTTTGAGTATTGTTACATGGAGCACTTCGCGGAGTTTGTAGTTTTGATACAGAAGTACGGAAAAGGTCACAAAGCTGTTGAAAATTTTATTAAAACAGAGATAAATAACAGGCAGCCAAAGAGCGGTGATTTTCATAATATCATTAATACTATCGGAATGTCAGCTTGTTACTCACCCAACCCGAAACGTAAAGAATATAATTTTGACCTTCCGTTTGATGTTTACACAGGTGAAATAATTCCGCTAGTGTGGAAGAAATGGATGAATTTTGATCCTGTAAGGCAGGTATCAAAATATAAGGCTAACCTGAAAAAACTAAAATTGATCTATGTTGATTGCGGTGTTAAAGATGAATTTAAGCTGCAGGCTGGTGCAAGGATATATTGCGATAAGTTAAAGAAAAACGGGATTAAGTATATTCACCAGGAATTTAACGGCGGGCATTTTAATGTGCAATACAGGTATGATACGAGTTTTGAGATTATATCAAAACATTTCAAATACAGTTAAATGGATTTTAAAGATCATTTTTCATCACAGGCTAAGGAATACTCTAAATACCGGCCTGAATATCCCAAAGAATTGTTTTTGTACTTAAGCTCTATTGTAAAAGAGCACAATACTGCCTGGGATTGTGCCACAGGAAACGGGCAGGCTGCAATTGGGCTGGAACCTTACTTTGATAAAATCATAGCAACTGACGCAAGCAGTTCGCAAATTAAACATGCCCGACTGCATCCTAAAATTGAATACCGCACAGTTACAGCTGAAAACAGCGGACTGGCCTCAGATTCAATTGATCTGCTTACCGTTGCAACGGCAATCCACTGGTTTAATTCTGAGATATTTTTTCCTGAAGTAAACAGAATAGTAAAAAATGGCGGGGTTATTGCTGTGTGGACTTATTCTGAGACCATGATCAATGAAGAAATTGATAAAGTATCAGAACATTTTACCCATAGTATTGTGGGTAAGTACTGGGCTCAGGAAATAAAAAAAGCATGGGATTTTAGAAACAAGATCACTCTCCCTTTTGAAAAGATAGAAACTCCGGATTTTGAATTTCATTTAAAATGGGATCTTAGCGATTACCTGAACTTCCTGTATACATGGTCAGCTACTCAAAATTACATTAAGGAAACCGGAAAGGACCCAATAAAGCTGTTCTATAACGATTGTTTAAGTGCATGGAAAGATAGAGATATAAAAAGGGATGTAAAATTAGACCTGTTTTTAAAAGCCGGAAGAATAATTAAATAATATACTTTATTCCAAGCTCCCCGGAATAATCATTTAATCCAAAAAAAGAAAATACATTAAAGTGCCAAAACCAACCTGGAAAGCTACTATGGCTATTCCGCCAAGCAGATTATTGTCTTTCTTTTTCTCAAGCTCTGCGGGGTCACCGAAAATATCATAATTCTTCTGATTTTCTGACGCCTGCGACTTATAATAAAACGCGGCTATGCCGCTACCGGCAGCAAGTATTGAGCTGAGTACGATAGGAACAACTTTTCTTTTGGTTTTAAAATACGGCTCTTTATCTTCTTTTACGATATCATTAATTAATTTGCTGTTAACAGGATTCAGATTATATTTCATCTTCAGCAATTGATTGCTTTGAATGATCTCCGATATCTCAGGGAAACCTTTCAAATTTATTCTGAGTTGTTTCGGGAAAGTACTGTCTTTCCATGTAAAAAACAGCGGTGTATTTCCGATATGTTCATCATTCACATATACTAAAGCATTCTGCGGATATGAATCAATGAAATTGTAATCTATTTTCACGGAATCTGTATATACAGAAATGCTATCCTGTCCGTAACTTAGCACAGGAAGAAGGACCAGTAAATAAATTAATATTTTAATATTTTTTTTCAACATTTTTACTTGTAAAACAATAAACTATTTCATCAGCTGCAACAAAGAGGTATTCTTTCCATATCACGGGAGTTGTTTTAACTTTATTTTCGAGCATACTGCTCCATAAAACCTTACCGGTTGCAGCATCAAGTGAATAAATATAGCTGTCATATGATGAAACGTAAATGTAATTTCCTGATATAACAGGACTTGAAATCACAGCCCCGTAAGTGTTCGTTTTCCAGATAATTTCTCCTGCGGAACTGATAGAATATATACTTCCATCAACCGCTCCGGTAACTAAGTTACCGTTTGCATCAATTGCAGAGCCGCCGATAAGTTTTGAATGAAGGTTAACTTTCCATTTCACTGTGCCGCTATCAAGTGTTAGCCCATAATAATTGGAATCATTGCAGCCTAAGTATACCATATCGTTTTTAATCAACGGAGTTGAAATCACAGGCAATTTTGTATCAAACTTCCACACTTCGGTGCCTGAACTTAAATCAACGCCGAAGATAGATCCTTTATCATTGCCAAAAACTGCCGTTTTTCCGCTTATCGCACAGGTTGAGTGTATTTGTCCTTTTGAATTAAACTTCCAGATAAGTTTTCCTGAACTTAATTCGACTTTATATAAACTGCCGCCCAGGTTACCGAAGTAAACGAAGCCGTCATGAAGTATCGGCGAGGTTTGTATATCTCCAAAATTTTTCCGCCAGTTAATTTTCCCTGCCATAAGATCATACGAAGCAATAGAATATTTTTTATCTCCTGCATATGTAAAAACAACATCTTTACCCAAAATCAGCGGAGCAGTGCTGCAATCCTTACCGAGAAATTTCAAATTTCCAATTTTTCCGCCCGAATTCACATCAAATGTAAACAGTTCTCCCTGAAGTGCATTCACAAATACAACGGCGTCACTTGCTGTTATACCAGCCGGACCCACCCCGCCTTCGATGTTATAATCCCACATCAAATTTAACGGAGGCGCAAGAACATACTTTGATACGTGCTGCTGTTCCGGTGAACCGCCCGACATTACCCAGTCATCAGGGTTTACATTGATCTTTTTATCAACCGTAATACCTGAACATCCGGAAATACAAATAATTACAAAAGAAAATACAGCAGCAATAAGATACTTCATGAATTTAATTTAGTTATTACAACTGAATAATAAAATACATTATTAAACTACTAATGAAGGGCATTTGCAGTTTTAGAAAACTATGCCCCGCAATTCAGTATGCGGGGCTGTAATAAATTATTTACTTTACGAGAATCATCTTTTTTGTATCCGTAAAGCTTCCGGCAGTAACTCTGTAGAAATAGATACCGCTTGAATAGTTTACAGCGTTCCAGTCAACGGAATACTTACCCGCAGTCAGATCCTGGTTAACGATCATTTCAACAAGACCGCCTTGTATATCATAAACAGCAACCTGAACTTTTTTATCACCGCTTAAATTGGGGATATCAAAATTTATCCTTGTAACCGGGTTAAACGGATTAGGATAGTTATTATATAAAGCAAATCTCTGCGGAATTTCAGATGATATTACCTGTATTCCTATTGGTGAGCGTACCAATGTGATGATAAACGAATTCGCAGATTGCAGAGAGTCTACGCCGTTGTATGCCCAGCTTCGCCATGTGCATCTAACGGAGTCAACAGTCACACCCATTTGCACAGCAATGGAATCCAGGAGGCTTCTTCTGATGCCAACTGTTGTATCAAGTCCGTTATTACTGCTTTGGAATATATAGTCAGTTGAACCGCCTATTTTCCTCAGTTTGAGTTTATAATTTACCGTATTATTTGTTGAACTTTTTGTCCAGTTAAAATTAGCTTTTGATGAATCACCTGAATTCACACCAAGTCTTGTGAAAGTCGGTGGATTAACGATATTGAATCCGGACATTCCTGCGCCACGAACCCTGATGTATGAAGTCTTCGTCAGCGAATCGGCGCCAAAACTGTTTGATACTCTTAACTTAACTGTGTAAAATCCGGGATTAGTATAAGTTACTGTGGGATTTTGTGATGTTGATGATGATGGAGAGCCTCCGGTAAAAGTCCACTGCCAGCCCGTAGGTATACCTGCCGAAAGATCTGAAAAATGTACCGGGTTGTTATACTCAATAGATGTACTATCCGCCTTAAAAGAGCAAATGGGAGTTCCGCTTATATCAATATGTCCGTTTGAACTTTGAATTGGAAGTCTCGGTCCGTTAATCGCTGAATTTATCCTTACAAGCTGTCCGTTGGTGAAGAGGTTCATGCATGCATCATCGGAATAGTCCATATAATTCATGAACATCACTCCGGGTGCTGTTGGTGAACATGCGTCAACTGTCGGATATCCCGGACAGCCGTAAAATTCCGCTGCCTGATTGGGTGTATCACCAACCAGATCAGAACCTCCGCAGGAACCGTTATCATCACCCCAAATATGATAAAGCCACAACCAGTGACCTACTTCATGTGTTGCAGTTCTGCCTTTATTAAATGGCGGCGAAAGGGTTCCAACTGTACCGAAATAATTATAGCCTATCGCTACTCCATCCAAAGAAGGGTTACCTCCGGGGAATGTAGCGTAACCCAAAAGCTGACTGCCCAGATTTGCAGACCAGAGATTCAGGTACCTGTCTCTATCCCATGCATCATGACCGCCGTTAGCCGTAAATTTTAAAGCCGTGTTTTGCCCGAATTCAGTGATGCTTGTCTGGGTCCTTGTGATTCCAAGAGTTGGATTTCCGCTTGGGTCTCGTCTTGCCATTTTAAATTCAATCTGGCAATCTGCACCAAGTGATTTCCATGGGGCCGGAGTATTGGTTGTATCAGCGTTCAATCTCCTGAAATCTTTGTTCAATACATCTATCTGTGAGAGTATCTGTTCATCAGAAATATTCTGAACAGGTAAATTCCAAACAACGTGAACAACAACAGGGATAGTGATAACAGTCAAATCACCTTCTTTACGGCTGTATTCCTTTGTGAACTTTTCTACATACTTTTCCAAATCCGCCATACGCTGTTTGTATGCGGGATCAAGCTGGTACTGCATTTCAAGATCAGCCATTGTACCGCACGTTCTTCTGATATCATTAACATTACTCTGTACATTGCCGGAATAAACCGAGGTTTCATTGCTCCTAAAAACAAAAGCAGTAAGAAGAATTATTGTAAGCAGGGAAACTGAAAATATTATTTTTTTGATCATTATGAGTTGTAATAATTGACAAAACAAAGCCTGCTGTATTAAAGCAGGCTTTTAATTAACTGTAATTTAGTGATTTTTTTATTTAACTAAAATCATTTTTTTAACATCCGTAAATCCGTCAGCTTCTATTTTATACAAATATAAACCGCTTGCAAAATTACTTCCGTTAAATTCTACCTGGTGATACCCTGCTTCGACTTTTCCATTGATAAGTGTAGCAACTTCTTTACCAAGAATATCAAATATACTTATTCTAACATTTGATGATCTTGGTACCTGGTACTTTATCACTGTTGCCGGATTGAACGGGTTTGGATAATTCTGCTCAAGTGCGTAAACCATTGGAATATTGTTATTACCCGGAATGCCAACAAGTGAACCGCAGTAATTGGTAAGTTTAACATCGTCTATATACCAGCCATCGCCTGTTAAACCGGCATCCGATGTAAGCCTGAAGCGAAGCTTAAGCTGTGAAGAACCGCCTGCATAGGATGTAATATCAATTGTCTGCTGTGTCCATGTGGTCATATTTCCGTTGTAAGAAGCAACCTGCTGCCAGGTAGTACCATTATTGCTTGATACTTCTACATAACAGAAATCAAAACCTGCCTCCGTTGCGTAGCGGTGCCAGAAAGATAAATACACTACCGGGGATGCAGATACATTTACAGCAGCAGCCAGTGTCATATTTGTATTAATGTTATTGCCGTAATTTCCGGTTGGGCTATCTGTAAATGATGAAGGCGATGAATTGAACTGGGCTGTTGTAATATTCCACGCGGCATTGGTTGTCCATCCGCTGAAATTTGACGCATTATCGTTTAATGTCACTGTTCCTGTGCCTACAAGGATATATTCTGCTGCTGAATATATAGTTGTTGTATCCAGCTTAATTGTCAGACTAAGCGGTATACCGCAATTATTTGGAGCAGCGCCTGATATCGTGAAATTAAATGTAGCACTATCTGTTGCAAATGTTGCAAGACTCGAATAATTGAACTGTTGAGTTGGTATTGTAACATTTCCATTCAAAGGAGTTAAGATAACTTTAACGTTGTTAGCAGCCATAACGCCTTTGTTACGGAACTTAATTTTATATGTTCCTGCCTGCCCGGGTGTATATGTAGGCTGATTAAACCCTTTTGTAAGCGGACTTACATATGGTCCTGCTATAAGTGCCAAATACTGATTTGAAAATAGCATACCCTGCGCAAGCGGAAGAATTTCTGACTGCGCCGGCCAGAAGCTATTTCCTGTTTCAGGCGTAAATGAAAATATTTTGGTATGACCTGAATCATTATAATACCAATCATCAGTACCGCCTCTTACTTTGTAACCAACTGTTTGAGAAGGAAATCCTACAGTATAACCATTAGTTGCCTGCATATCCCCAAGGAACTGAGTGTACATTGCGTCATCAGGTGTACCAATAGGATCCTGCCAGCACCATGGTTTTATTACATAATTTCCGTATGTATGAGCGCTGAACGCTGTTTTAAAATTTCTTGAATTTACAAATGTTTTTATGTTCTGAGTTTCAAGCTCAGAAAACGGCAGTGTTCCCCTGTATGTTCCCTGCCCGCCGCTGCAAGGATCGGTACTTGAACCATTATTGCTTGAATTCCAGAACTGGAATGTCCCAAAATTCCTGTTAGGATCAACGGGTCCGCATGTTAAACTTGGAGGACTATTTAGATGTTTATTTGCTCTCCACATACCGCCGCCGTTCGGATTGGTAGTCTGGTTGTGTACATAACCATCTGCATTAAAGACCGGGATCCAGTAAATTTCCCTGTTGTTAAGTATATATCGTGCCGTTGGATCTGTGTTATAATTTTCAAACAGCCAGAACATATAATAGAACTGTGTTTCCATACTTTCAGGCTCACGCGCATGAATTAACGCATGCATTAAAACTTCGGGTCTGCCGGTTGGCGCGTCGGGTCCATTGGTTACCCTTACTGCCCACATTGTTCTTCCTTCATAAGTAGTACCAATTGAGTACTTTGCAGAAATAAACTGCGGGTACCACATTCTCATTGAATCAAGTTTCGCAACAACTTCATTGTAAGTCATATAACCACCCATTGAGCCGTATATTGAATGTGTAATATTATCTGTTTCATACACCTGCTGCATCTGGGCATCAATTTCACCACTGGTCATCTTTGGCTGGTTATCAAAGTGTGTCTGCCAATCATCAACAAGAACTTCGAAGGGGACACCTGAGAGACTCAATAGGTTCATTTCATATTCTGAAAGCCAAGTTTCAGAATATTGACCCATTTTTGTGATTGCATGATCAATGTGCAAACCAACCTCTTCAATTTTCCTGAAGTCAGCATCAGTTTTGGTGAAGATCCTCACCTGGGAATGTTTTGGCTGTCTTTCAACTTCATTTGTTGATTTAAAATCAAATGCGTTAAAAGAAAAATAGGAAACAATACCTATTATGGTCAGACCAAAAAATGTATATAAAGTTTTTCTATAGCTTTTCATTTCTGTGTATAATTTTAGTAAATATTTTGAGTTTATTTCATAATTTAATGTTTTTAGTAAGTTAAATCAATCAATATAATATTGTGGTTATTAGGGGTTTTGGTTAGTGATTTATAGAGGAATTCTTACATGTTTTAATCAAAAAGGGCGATTTTATCGCCCTTTTGCGCAGCACCACCATTTTTTCAAAGTAAATCCAAAAATCAGCAAATGAACCGGTTATTTCAACAATATCATTTTTTTTATTTTCATAGAACCGTCGCTTTCAAGTTTATAAAAATATATACCGGATGAAAGCTCTGCCGCATCAAAACTCACATCAAAAACTCCTGCGGGTTTATTTTCATCTACCAGTGTTTTAACCAGTTTGCCCAATGCATCATATATTTTTAATTTCACAATACCTGATTTTGGAAGCTGATATCTTATTCTTGTAACAGGGTTGAACGGATTGGGATAATTCTGCCAGAGTTTGAATACAATTGGTGTTTCATTGTTTACCGGCTCAATACCAACAAGTACCATATCAGTTGAGTATGCGCTTCTGCCATGTGTCCACACCACAAGTTTCCTGCTTCCGTTATGAATTGTAAGATCATGGCACGGTACACTGGATGGGATCCCCTGGCTGAAGAGCGACCACGAGCCGCCATCATTTGTACTTAACATTACTCCAACATCAGTTGCAAGATATAGAGTCTGGTTCAAAACCGGGTCAATTACCAGGTCATTCACGGGTGCATTCGGCAGATTTGATGAAATTGAATTCCACGAAGCACCGTAATTTGTGGTTTTAAATACATGTGCTCCGGTTGAATCCGTTTTGTACCCTGATAAAGTAATATAACATACATTCGCCAGCGTTGGATGAATTGTAACTCTGGTTACCCACCTGTACGGAAGTCCTGAGATTATTTTCGTCCAGTTCCCTCCCCCGCTTGTTGTCACCCACACATTCGCGTCATCAGTCCCGCAGTAAATAACAGACGGATTTGAAGCGGATACATCAACGGTTGTTATAGTACCTAGATTCTGTACATGCCCGTTTGCCAGGTCTGGACTAATCTGAGCCCAGCTCTGCATTCCGTTGGTTGTTTTGTGTATCTTATAAGTGCCGCAATATAGTACCAATGGATTGGATTTATCCATTACATATGGTGTCATCCAGTTGGTAAAAGCAAGATCAAGCCCGGATGTTCCGCTTAAAAAACTTGCTCCGCCATTAGTTGAGCGTACCAATCCCCCGGTTTGTGAAGATGCATAAACTCTTTGTGAATTTGTGTAATCAACCAGGCAGTAAAAACCATCTCCGCCGTTTATACTCTGCCATCCTCCAGGACTCCCTGTTGTTCTGTTGGTGCCGTTATCCTGTGCGCCGCCTAATATTGTTGCCGGATTATTATTATCAATTTCACCTGCATAGAACTGTGTTATAGGAAGTGAGTTGCTTGCAAGCCAGCTTACCCCGCCGTTTGTTGAATAATCAATCCCGCCGTCATTTCCGTTTACAACAAAATTAGGATTTGAAGGCGCAAAAAACTGCGCATGATGA
Organism: Ignavibacteria bacterium; assembly: GCA_013140565.1. Lineage (GTDB taxonomy): Bacteria > Bacteroidota > Ignavibacteria > Tepidaquicellales > OLB5 > OLB5. Next base: position 3,968 of record JABFSP010000007.1, on the reverse strand, counting down.
TCCACATGCGATGCTCCGATAGTTGAAAACGAAACGCCACCGTTTGTACTTCTTTCCATGTTAAGCCCGCCGCAATATACATTATTTGGGTCAGCAGGATTCACTTTGCATATCCTGTTAAACCATGCGTAATTTGATGAACCGGCCACGGATGCGTTTATTAATGCCCATGTTGCACCGCCATCAATTGATTTGTATAATCCTCTTGAATTACCGTTGGCATATGCCGTAAGAGCATAAATCACCAACGGATTTGAAGAGCAAATATCCAAAGAAATTCTGCCCATATCAGGTGAGTTTGAGGGGAATCCGCCGCCAACAACGCTCCAGTTAACCCCTGCATTCGTGGAAACATATAATGCGGACATTGGTCCGCCGTATTTGACATAATCTTCCCTGCGCTGTCTTTCCCACATTGCTGCAAATAGTTTGTTCGGATTTACCGGGTCAACAACAACATCAATTGCGCCAACTGAATCAGCAATAAATAATGATTGTATCCACGATACTCCCCCGTTTGTAGAGCGGTATATGCCGCGCTCATTATTTTTTCTGCGGGTTGAACCAACTGCGGCAGCATACAATACTTGTGGGTTCAAAGGATTAACTGCAATATTTCCAAAACTATAAGCATCACCCAAACCGATAAAGCTCCACGATGCTCCCGCATCCGTTGATTTATACATACCTGTTCCGGGGTAATAACTTCTAAGCGAATTGGATTCACCTGTTCCGCAATACAGTATGTTTGGATTAACCGGATCTATAACCAATGCCCCGATCGAGGAAGTATTCTGGTTATCAAATATACTTACCCAGCTTTGGCAGAAGTTGGTTGATTTCCATATACCGCCATTTGCGGTACCTGCGTAAACTATCTGCGGGTTGGTTGGGTGAATTACAATTGTTGTAATTCTTCCTTCAATATTTGTCGGACCCGCAAGTACCCAAGGCAACGGGTTATCATGAGCATACACTGGCATCTGCTTTACATAATTGATCGCTTCAGTGTATTTGTTTGCGGGAATTTCATCATTCGGGAATGCGCGCTGTTTTTCAAACCAGTCTTCAGCAGGTGCGCCGGGAATTTTCCCTTTCGTACCGTAAGCAAGTTGATCTGACTGGAATAAATATACAGATGAGATGATTATTGCAGTAAATCCGAATAATAAAATTAATGCATATTTCAGATATTTCATTTTTCTACCTCAATATATAACCAAGCCTGCTTAATTAAGCAGGCTTGAAGTACTTCTGTTACATTTTTAATTGTTGAACATAACCAAAAAATTATTTAGCTTCGTTATTTTATCAATCTGTCAAAGCCAGACCTCTAAAGCAGCTTCGCTACTTAATCAGCATCATTTTTTTTATGTCAGTAAAGTCACCGCTTTCGAGTTTATAAAAATATACACCTGTTGCAAGATTTGACGCGTCAAAGCTGTCTTCAAATACTCCTGCCGGTTTATTTTCATTCACAAGTACCTGCACCACTTTGCCCAAAGCGTCAAATATAGTTAATTTTACATATCCCGCCTTTGGCAGCTGGTATTTTATTTTTGTGACCGGGTTGAACGGATTGGGATAATTCTGTTCAAGCGCGAAACTCAAAGGAATTTCTCCATTGTTGCTTACACCTGTCAACACATCCTGGTAATTCTGTATCTTTATATTATCAATAAATATACCGTCAGCTGCAACGCTTCTGTTTGTTACTATTATAAATCTAACTTTCAATTGTGCTGAGCTGTTTACAAGATCAGTTATATCCAGCACTTCCTGTTTCCAGCTTAACTGCTGCCCATAATAATATTTCACAGAAGTCCAGTTAGTTCCGTTATTGCTTGATACCTGTATGTAAGCGTTATCAAGCGGTTCAATATCATGTCTAACGTAATATGATAAAACCGTAACAGGGAAAGCTGACACATTTATCGGATTCGCAAGCGTCATTGTCCTTGTCTGCGTGTTGCCGTAATTACCCGTTGGACTTTCACTAAACGATGTAGGCGGTGAAAATGACTGTGATGTAGTAGTACCCCAGCCTCCTGTGAAGGTCCAGTTACCAGTGCCGTTTTCGGCGCTATCGGATAGCGTTGTGGTTCCATTGCCAACACATACATAAATTCTCTGCTGATGAACAATGCTCGTATCGTTTTGTTTTATTCTTAATAAAACTGGCAGACCTTTATTTAAAGGCGCACCTGATAAAACATTAAAATTCAGCGAAACGCTATCCTGGTAATATGATGCGATTGAATTATAACTGAATGTTACACCAGATACATTAATATACGGACTCTGTGAGGTAAGCTCAATTTTCACATTATTCGCCGGGATCAATCCTTTATTCTTGAAACTAATTTTCAGGTTACCTGACTCACCCGGTACATAAGATGATTTATTTAAAGCAGTATTTACAGGCGCTACATAACCGCCGTTTGCCAGAGAAAAATATATATTTGACCAAACGGTTGACTGTGCCAATGGGAGTATCCTGCTTTGTGGCGGCCAGAAACCGTCAGTAGAGGTTCCCACTTCAGGTGTCATTGCGATAATTTTTGCATGTCCTGAATCGCTGTAATACCAGTCGTCAGTTGTTCCGCGCACTGTATAACCTACTGTCTGTAAACTTCTCCCAACAGTATACTGGTTCTGTAATATCATATCAGCCGAAAAATTCTGAAAGATATTTTCATCAGGTGTCAAAGCCCCTGAGTATCCATAAGGTCTGATAAAATAATTTCCGAATGTATGATAACTTAACGCTCCTTTAAAATTCCTTGAGTTAACAAAATTCATTGCATTTTGTGTTTCAACCTGGTCAAATGGCAGGTTACCCCTGAAAGTCTCGCTTCCGCAAACCGTTGATGATCCACCGCCTGCCCAGTTCCAGAATTCATAAGGTCCGTAATTTCTGTTTAAGTCAGCGCCCGTTCCGCCGGTACACGGCTTACGGCTTATTCTCCACATTCCGCCGCCGCCGGGATTTGTTGACTCATTATGTAAATATCCATCTGCATTAAATACCGGTGTAAAATAAAGTTCTCTGTATCTTAAAATATATGTTGCATACGGGTCTATATTATAGTTTTCAAGCAGCCAATAGATGAAATACATATTCTGGGTCATACTCATCGGCTCTCTTGCATGGATCAATGAATGAAACCATACTTCGGGTCTGCCTGTTGGCGCATCTGGACTATTCGAAACCCTGACAGTCCACATCTGATTTCCAAGGTGTGTACTGCCAATTGAAAATTTGGAAGAAATAAGTCCGGGGTACTCCAATCTCATAGAATCAAGTTTGTTGACTACCTGGGCATATGTCATATATCCTCCCATTGAGCCGTAAACTGAATGCGTTACATTAAAATCATTGGCTGATTGCTGTATCGCAAGACGTCTTTCAGGTTCGCTCATAACAGGTCTGCTGTTATAATACTGCATCCAGTCATCAACTGTAACCTGGTAAGCAACCCCTGATCTTTTGAGCGCATCAATTTCTGATGCGGATAACCATGCCACAACATAATTATCAATTGATTCAACATGGTCAAGATCAAGTCCGGCATTTTCAATTGCGTGAAAATCTGATTCACTTGAGGCGAATATTTTCACCTGCGAATACTTTTCCTGCAGATCAGTTTTCTGCAAATTTGCACTATTATCGGTGAATTTATAACCGACAAGCGATATTCCGCCAATTATAAATGTTACAAGGACTAAAAAGATCGTTCTGTTTAATTGCATAATATAGTTTTTTATTGGAAATATTATTTAAAATAGCTAAATATAAACAATCTTTCAATATTACCTGCAATACAAGATCATTTAACTAAAACCAGTTTTTTTGTTTTATTATACTCTTTTGTTTGAAGTCTGTAAAAATAAATTCCGCTTGCAAGATTTGAAGCGTTAAAATTGACCGAATATTTTCCGGGTTTCAAATTCTGATCAACCAGAAT
>JABFSP010000050.1 GCA_013140565.1 Ignavibacteria bacterium | reverse complement strand
GTAATCTGCTATAGGTTCAATATCACGATATTATACTCCTTAAATACTTAATATTTATGGGGTTATAGCCAATTTTTTCTAAACATTTGTAATTAAAAAATGCTTAAAACCAACTTTATAGATGTAACTAAAACTTTCTCAAAAGAAGAGATCAAAAAATTCTTTGATTTTGCAAATTCACCTTATCATAATTCAAGCAAATCAGTTGCCAAACTAGTTGAACAGGTGAAGAAATATTACCCCGATTTTGAGAACAGAAATTTTACAAAGGAAAAGATCTTCGCAAAAGTTTTTGCAGCCGGGGCATACAATGACCAGGTGATGAGGAACTTAATGAGCGACGCACTGCAGCTTTGTTATGATTTTCTCGCGGCAGAATATCTTAAAAAGTATAAGTTTGCGGAAATGAGATCCATATTGATCGAACTGAGAACCCGGAATCTTGACGCACTGTACGATAAAAATCTGAAGGCAGCATACAAGTCGGTTGAGATGGATCATTCACTTGACTTCCTGTATTTCGAGAATCTTTATAAACTTGAAGGTGAGGTTTTTTTAAACGAGCTTACTCATAACAGGCAGGAAAGTGTATATCCCGTTGTAGTCAGACAGGGGGAGCTTCTTACTTATGATTATCTTTCAAAACTGATAAACCATATTATTGATATGAAGGTAAATGAAACATATTACAGTATGAAGGAAAGTGATTCTATTACCAAAAAAATATTCGCCTCGCTTGATATAGATTCCATATTAAATAAACTCAAAGCGTCATCAGAAAAAGAGTATTCCGTTTTATTACTATTTTATTACAGGGCGCTTCTATCATTAAATGGCAAAGAAGAAGACTATATTAAGTTTAAAGATCTGTATTTAAGCAACACATCACTGTTTAACAGGTCAACAAATTATAACCTTATCACCGCACTTGAAACATTTTGTATAGATAACATAAAAATTGATTCTTCTAAATACCGGGCAGAGCTTAATGAAGTTCACCGCAAATCCATTGAGCTTGATGTTCTTAAGCTCTACGAAGAAGGTTCTCTGAACCTTCTTAAATTCTGGAATATTTTTATTAATTCAGTTGAAATTAACCAGATAAACTGGGCGGAAGAGTTTGCTGAAAAACATTACATTGATTTAGAACCTGAAACAAAAGAAGGTGCAATAAATTTTGCGCGGGCAATTATTCTGTACAAACGCAAAGAATATGAAAAGGCGCTGGATATGCTGAATAAAACAAAGCTCAGCCAGTTCCTTTTTAAACTTTCAATTAAAACATTCTATTTGCGGATATATTATGAAAAGGGTGACTTTCAGTCTGCCGGATTTGCGCTTGATTCATACAAGCAATTCCTTTATAAAAATAAAACCATAAGCGATGCTTACAGGAATGTTTACCTGAATTTTGCCGCCATTTATAATGATCTGCTTAGAACCGCTTCGGGCGAAAAAAACGCCGGGAAAAATGAGTTAATGTCTAAGATTGAAACATTATCCCCAAATGTATATAACAAACACTGGCTTCTTGAAATGATAGGTAACTTAAAATAATTTTACACATGCAAAAAATTGAAACTTAACCCTCCTCTATATGTTTTGGCTTAACAATTATTGAAAGCAGGTTTGCCATAACAATTGTATTGATTACTCCTATCAATGTGTATCAGGTCCATGCAATTTTTGTGAAATAGATTATGAATACCATTCCCTGGATGCCGCACATTGAAACCTTGAGCGTCTTTCAGTTATGCCGGTATTAATAATTAAGGTGCCGTTGTAAATATCCTGTTTGCTGAAGTTAATACTGAAGGCAGGTCCGCAAAGTGCAATAGTTCCATACTTACATATGCATCAACCGAGCTTAGCCCCTGGTATTTAGTAACTTTCCAGGTATGATTTGTGCCAGGCTCTATATTTAAAGCAGGGGCGAAATTTGGAAAAAACGCATTTAGCTCTGTTGTATATACAATATATGTATTATTTGATCCTGTGGTCTGCAAAGAATAAACCCCGCTGCCGTTACCCTGGGAATAATTAAAAACTGCAGATGTATCAATTCCTGTCGCCCCATTTAGAGGTGTGTTTAATACTGAAGCCGGCTCAATAGTTACCTGGTTGTTAACTCCAGCCGTAACAATTGTTGATTTGTAACCATTTGCTCCTGATGGTTCTGCTATCCTGGTAAAAAGGTTTAAAGTAAAATTTGAGGGTAACCCGGATGGTACAAGGCCGCTTATATTAGGTGTGGTTGTATAAGAAATTAGCGGTGCTGCCTGTACTAATAAAAATGGATTATTGGTTAACTTAGAAAAATTTATACAAAGTACTGAAGTTACAATTGAATAACCTCCCGGGGGATTGATAACGGCTGTTAAATTTACTTCACCCGGGTTTAAGGAAAAGTCAGCTATAGTTGGCTGCCATATTGATTGCAAACCGCTTGTTACCGGCAATTCGGCTTCAGCGTAATTATCATATGATAAAATATTATTTGATACATCAACGCTGTATACAAGCGCGCATATCTTACCGTTAATTGTGGAATTATTATTTGACCAAACTACCGGGTAAGTTACAGCATTATTCACCGGTCCGGCATTAATTTTGCCGTATATAACATTAGTTGTATCTGAGTAAAAAAGCAAAACTTTCTTCCCTGCAGGAATTAATCCGCCAGGAAATGTTACAACAATGTTTGATGTGTACTGTACGGCGGCAATTCCGCTACCTGTTGTTAAATGAGGAGAGGCTGTGGTTAGTCCTTTGTATAAATAACCGTATTTTTGATTACCTCCTAATTCAAGCATTTGGCAATCATACGGTGTGGTTACATTATTTATCACAAAACTTCCATCAGCTCCTGAGGTAACGGTCTGACCCCCGATTATTACGTTGATCCCAGATACAGGTGAGCCGAATATATCTGATACTCTTCCGTTTACAGTGATAGCAGTATTTACAGGCGGAGGATTTGTTATGGTATCACTGCCGCATCCTGATACCAGGAAAGAAATAAATACCGCCATGAATAGGTAAGCAAAATAATTTTTCATTATGTATTAATTAATTTATGCAAAGTTAGGGATAATGAGAACTCATTAATTGGTAATAATTTAAGGATAATATATTTATTTTATTTAATTAGTTTCGAGCCATAAAAGATTGCTTTTTTAAAACTGAAGGTACTCAGCAAAAAATAAAGCGCTTCTAAAAGCGCTTTATACATTAACAGATGCAATTTATAAAATCTTCATTCTTTAGTTTTCTTATAAAATAAAGAAACCAAGTTTGCCATAACTATTGTAATTGCCACTCCTATCAATGTGTACCAGGTCCATGCAATTTTTGTAAAGTAAATTATGAATATCATTCCAGTAATGCCGCATAAAAAGCCGAATATTGCCGGTACCTGGCTGATGCGTTTAAAGAACACTCCAAGCAGAAAAGTACCCAGCAGCCCGCCATAAGTAAATGAAGCAATAGAAAGACCCAGCACCACCACAGCCTGAGATGAATTCATGAATAAGAATGCCGAGAGTATCAAAACCCCGCACCATAATAAAGCGATAACCTTTGAGACTTTCAGGAGCTGAACATCTGTTTTGCCCTTGCCGAAATACGGCTTATAAATATCTTCAACCAGTGTTGATGAGAGCGCTGAAATTGAACCCGAAAGCGTCGACATAGCCGCGGCTAAGAGCCCCGCAATAATGATCCCCGATATGCCGCTTGGCATATAATTTATTATGAACTTCGGGAATACCTCATCTGATTTCATTACTTCACCATTAAAGAATATGAAGAGCAGTGAACCTATAAACAGAAACAGCGCGAATTGCAGGAATACAATAAATCCGCTTGTAATAAGCGCCTTTTGCGAGGATTTAAGTGAATCGGTAGTTAACAGCCTTTGTACTATTAACTGATCGGTACCGTGCGAAGCCATTGAAAGGAATCCCCCGCCAATAACACTCGCAAGTATGGTATAGGGTTTGGTGAAGTCAAACGAGAAATCAAAAAAGTTAAGCTTGCCCTGCGCACCCAACTGAGAGATTGCTTCGCCAAAACCCATTGTCATTTTACCGCTCAGCACATACACAGCAAGAATGCCACCGCCAATGTAAATGAACATTTGTATCACATCAGTCCAAATAACAGCTCTAACACCGCCAACATAGGTATATGCCAAAGTAATTACAGCTATGATTATTATTGAATATGTATATATCTGCCAGTCAGGAGCTGTTGGGAATACATTCCACCCTTTTAGCAGCAACGCAAGCGGAATTGCCGTTGCATATAACCTGACACCATCGGCAAATACGCGAGTAACCATAAATACAGTTGAAGCGGTATTCTTTGTTTTAGCGCCAAATCGTTTGCCAAGGTATGCGTAAGCGGTTAAGAGTTCACCTTCGTAATACTTTGGCAGCATGAACCAGCTTACGACAATTCTGCCAAGTATATAGCCAATTGCTATCTGCAAAAAATTCAGATTACCGACATACGCAACACCCGGCACACTTATAAAAGTGAGCGCGCTGGTTTCAGTGGCAACAATTGCGAAGCATACAGCCCACCAGGGAATAGCTTTATCGCTCACAAAATAATCACGGGCAGATTTCTGCTTGCCGCCCTTGATGATACCGTAAGCGGTGATTCCGCCAAGGTAAACTACAACAATAATCAGATCAAGATATGAGAAGTTCATTTGCAAATTTAAGTTATCTGCAAATATAGGGTTTATAAAATAAAAAAGCCCCGAAAATCGGGGCTATAGTAGAATTTGAGTTCTATCTCACCAATATCATCTTTTTCGTTTCAGTATACTTTTCCGTTTCAAGCCTGTAGAAGTATACACCCGAAGGCATGAGGTTACCATTATAATCAGTCCCGTACCAGGCAAATTCAATAATGCCGGGTGTCCTGTACCCATGTGCGAATGAATACACTTCTTCACCTGCAGCATTATATATTTTTATTGTTGAAACCGACTTTTCGAAAATTTCAAATTTAATAACAGTCACGGGATTGAATGGGTTGGGATAATTTTGATATAGATTGTTTTTGCCGGGAATAGTGTTTTGGACATTAATATTGCTCAAAAAATCTTCGGTAGTATACTTATAAACCCTCAAACCGCTTGCATATCCTATCGTATCGCTGTAAAACCGGATACGGTTAATGGCAGAAAATTCAGGGGCTATATTTAATATTGACCAGTTATCTCCACCGTTGGTGGTCGCTAAAAATTTATTGTATCCACCCATCCATCCGGTATTCTCATTCACAAAACCAATTCCCTGTTCTCTGTATTCCATTCCTATTCCATAATATTTTTCAACCCAGTTTAATCCGCCATTTGTGGTTTTCGCAAAGAATGAGCTATCCAAAGAATATGAATTCTCAAGACTGACATAACCAACATTCGTACTGGGAAAGCTTATCTTCCATCCCCAGTTTTTGATTCGGGAAGAAATAAATCTCGTTTCCCAGGTATCCCCGGCATTTGAAGTGTATAAAATAACCGCCTTGCGGTTTTCATAATGCGATCCGATACCTCCTACAACAAAAGCTTCTGTCGGGCCGGTCATATAACAATCTACCAGGGCATTTGCATAACTGATCATATTTATACATTTCCAGGAAACTCCGCGATTAGTACTAAATGCAACTTTCGGGTTTCCATTGAACCATCCACTTGCTATAACCGAGTTTCCAAAACTTGATAAACCGCATACTGCGGTTAGAGCATTTGAATGCAAACTTATCGCGCTCCAATTCAATCCACCGTTTACACTTTTGAGAAAAAAAGTTGGACCATTTAATTTCCCTAAAAATCCTGTCAAGGAATCAATAAATCATATGCTTCTTAAATATCCGGTAACAGTTCTTATGTGCTGCCAAGTCTGTCCCCCGT
>JABFSP010000242.1 GCA_013140565.1 Ignavibacteria bacterium | reverse complement strand
CTTTGCCTGTATCCAGCTTAATTACCGCATCCTGCACGGAAGTGATCACGCGTTCATGTTTGTAAAGGCCATCTACCTTCATGTTATCAAGCTCAACTCTTAACTTACCGAGAAAATTAAACATATATGTGGGATAATTGATTAATATATCTACAAAGATAAAGATTTTAGAGGAATTTGGTGATACCAAAAATTGAGGGGATTACATAAAAATTGATTTGCTTACCCCTCAATTACTTCCTGTTTGTTTAATGTAAAAATATATATTATGCCGTAATTATGAGAAAACCAAGAACCGAAAAAGAAAAAACAGAATTCCTTGAATTGCGTGAAAAACGTGATAAAATCAGCAAAGAAATGAAGAAAATGAGCCCGGAGGAATTAAAGGCGTATATTGCCGAACGGCTTAACCAGAATAAGGATCTCCCCGAAAAAAACTAAAAGGCTCTCAATTGAAAAATTGAAAGCCTTTTTTGGGGTTACAACAAAAAACAATACACATAAAGGAAAAGGATCTAAAAATTACATCCCGTACATATCAATAATTTCCTGTTTAGTCTTGCCAAGTATACCGAACTTTTTACCCGCATTAGTAAATGCAGCAAGCGCTTTTTCGAGGTGATGCATTTCATGCGCTGCTGATAGCTGCGTGCGTATCCTTGCCTGCCCTTTTGGCACTACGGGGAAGAAGAATCCAACTGCGTAAATACCGTCATCATATAAAGTCTTAGCAAAATCCTGTGAAAGTTTTGCGTTAAATAACATAACCGGAACTATAGGTGTTTCGCCTTCTTTGATTATCAAACCGGCTTCGGTCAGCCCTTTACGCCAGAATGTTGTATTGCGTTCAAGCTTATCACGCCGCTCGGTTGTTTTGCTGATAATATCAAGCACTGCAAGCGCGCCTGATACCACAACAGGAGCAACCGTGTTGCTGAATAAATACGGTCTTGCTTTCTGACGGCACATTTCAACAATTTCTTTTCTTCCTGATACACAACCGCCTGATGCACCGCCTAAGGCCTTGCCCAGAGTTGTTGTGATAATATCAATTTTACCGACTACACCGCAATGTTCGTGCGTACCGCGGCCGGTTTTCCCTATAAATCCGCTGGCATGGCTGTCATCAACAAATACCATTGAATTATATTTTTCGGCAAGCTCAACAATTTTATCAAGCTTTGCCAGATCGCCATCCATACTGAAAGAACCATCGGTAATAATAAGCCTTACGCGTTTATCCTGATGAAGTTTTAATTTATCTTCCAAATGAGCCATATCAGAATGCTTGTATGTATCCTGGTGAGCTTTGCATAAACGCATACCGTCAACTATAGAAGCGTGCACAAGCCTGTCGGCTATCATAACATCCTGATCGGTGAGTACCGCTTCAAATACGCCTGCATTGGCATCCATACAGGATGGAAACAATATTGTATCTTCTGTTCCTAAAAATTCTGTTAATCTGTGTTCGAGTGTTTTGTGAATATCCTGAGTACCGCAGATAAAGCGAACTGAGGACATTCCGTAACCGCGTGAATCCAAACCTGCATGCGCTGCTTTGATAACCTCCGGATGTGAAGAAAGTCCGAGGTAATTGTTTGCGCACATGTTAATTTCTTCTTTCTGCTGTGAGCCTATCGGGAACTCGACCTTAATATCAGCATTCTGCTGAGAGAATATCGCCCGTTCTTCTTTAAAAATTCCCTGTTTCCTCAGCTCATCAAGCTGAGAGCCGTATATATTTCTTATATCCTGCGGATAAGACATGCTAGTTATACCTTCCTTTTGTTGTAAGAAAATAAAAAGAGAAGCTTTTAGACTTCTCTTCTGAATAATAATTAATTTACTCCAAAGCCTTTTAGTAATTCAACAATATTATTTACGCTGTCAAAAGCTTCAGGGGTTGCTTTATCATCAGGTATTGAAATATTGTATTTGGTTTCAAGGAACACTTTGAGTGATACCATTGAAAATGAATCTACAAACCCGCCTGTAATTAAAGCGGTATCGTATTTTATTTCCCTGTCATCACCATCTTCAAGGTATTCCTGTTTTACGTAGTCAAGCACTATATCTTTAGCGTTTTCCATTATAATTATATTTTTTTATTTGGTTTAATTTAATTTTGCAATTTTACATATTATTTTCAAGTGTCGAAATATCTCCTATTTCTTCACCCCATTCCTTAGCTTTCAAAACGCGGCGCATGATCTTTCCGCTGCGTGTTTTGGGAAGTGATTTAACGAACTCAATTTCCTGCGGCATTGCCAGTGGTGAGAGTTTCTTGCGGATAAAGTTCATTATTTCAAGCTCAAGCATTTTTGATTGTTCGTGACCCGGTTTAAGAGCTATGAATGCTTTTACAACTTCCATATTTATATGGTCAGGTTTACCGATGGCGGCTGATTCAGCCACTGCGGGATGCTCAAGTAATGCTGATTCAATTTCAAAAGGTCCGACCAAATGACCCGCGGTATTAATAACATCATCATCCCTTCCAACAAACCAAAAATAACCATCCTCATCTATGCTTGCTCTATCACCGCATAAGTACCAGCCGTTCACGAATTTTTGGTCATACATTTCTTTTTTATTCCTGTATGTACGGAACATTGCCGGCCAGCCGGGTTTAATGGCTATGATACCTACAACACCCTTTTTATCAAAATATTCATGTGTATTTATATCAACCAATCCAACTTCCATTCCGGGGAAAGGTTTACCCATTGAACCGGGTTTTACTTTCATACACGGGTAATTACTTATTACCATGCTTCCGGTTTCTGTCTGCCAGTATGTGTCGTGGAATTTCATTCCAAATACCTTATCGCTCCATAACACCGCTTCAGCGTTCAATGGCTCCCCAATGCTTGCAAGGAATCTGAGCGATGACAGGTCATGTTTCTTAATTACCTCTTCGCCTTCTTTCATAAGCGCCCTGATAGCCGTTGGAGCTGTGTACCAGACAGTAATTTTATGCTTTTCTATGAATGAATACCAGCCTTCGGCTGTAAAACCTGAATCAAGTACACATTGTGTTATTCCATTTGCCCATGGTCCTATTATTCCATATGAAGTGCCTGTAACCCAACCCGGGTCAGCGGTACACCAGTATATATCGTCTTCTTTCAGGTCAAGTGAGTATTTTGTTGTTATGTATTGGGAAATTACTGAATAATGCACATGCTGTGCGCCTTTAGGCTTGCCTGTGGTACCTGATGTGTAATGCAGAACTGAGGGCGTTTCTGCAGTTGATTTGTAAGTGTGAAAATGATCAAGCTTCGGAAGATTTTCGATATCAAGAATATGTTCGCGGTCTTTTAAATGAAGCTCATCTTTTTGATCCACTATAATAATGAACTTCAGATACTCTGTATCTTTTAAAATATTGCGTATCTTAGGTAAATGCTTTTTCTGTGTAATGATCGCAGTGGTTTTTGCGTCTTCTAGCCTTGTTTCAAGTGACTCAGTGCCAAATGCTGAAAACAGCGGCTGTACAATAGCGCCCATTTTCAGGATACCAAGAAAACCGAGATACAATTCAGGAACTTTATCCATGAAAAGGCATACTCTATCGCCCGGTTTTATACCCATATTTTCAAGGTACCATGCAATTGAATTTGTATCAACTCTCATCTGGTCAAATGTCCATGTCTTTACGTTACCGCTGTGATCCTGCCATATCAAAGCTTTTCTTTTTCCCATTCCAAGTCTGCAAATTCTATCAGTGCAGTACTCGCCAATGTTAATTGTATCACCCGGTTTATAACCGAGTTCTTCTTCAACAGATTTCCATGTGAAATTTTCTATAGTTTCTTCGTAAGAGCTGATGTTGTGCATATAGTTAAACATGTTAAAAACCTCCGGTATTTTTTGTTAAGTCAATTATTTACATAAATCAACTATACAAAAATACCTGTATTCTGGGGTCAAAAGGTATGATTTAGGTCAGTTTTTAAAGAAAATTTAAAAAAACTTAAGTTTTACCTATTGCTCCTAAATGAGTATTTTTGAAATTATCGCTGTATTTTAGCCCATACCCAAGGACTCTATCAAAACTGGAGTGAGCAAACATTATAATCCCAATAAACATACAAACAGGTATATTTAACAGTATTCCGCCAAAATAAAATGCTATTGCCACACCTTTGTGATGAAAAATATTGTATGTAATTGCGCCTGTTTTTGTATTTACCAGATATCCAAGCATTCCAATATCCGGAGCCAGGAAGAATGCAGCAAATAGCCACCAGCTGTAATCAAGGAAAGTGAATAGATAAATTGCCAGCACAAGCATAAAAAGCTCTTCGAGCTTAAGAATGATCTTCATCAGTTGTTATCACCTTTGTTTTTAAAGCCAGCCATTCTTATCAACATGAACATCTGTCCCCTTGTATGGGCTTCATGTTCAATTAGGTGATAAATGATCCACTTGCGTGTGTACTCTCTGGGATATTCCTTGCCTTCAAACGTTCTTATATATGTATATTTTTCATCGAGCACAGAATCATCAAGCGTCTTAATGTATTCAATAACTTTCGACCTGCATTTTGAGAGCACATCAATGTACTCTTCAATTTCAATTACTTCTTTTGGCGGATCATAATCTTTCCCCGCATCAAACCACTTACAGTCATATGCCCTTTTGGATAGCTCTTTATCTTCGTCTTTGCCATCCATTACCTTCAGCCAGCCCAGATCACACTCCCCAAGGTGCATTAAGTAGGCTCCGATCGGAAATTCACCGGGAATCGGTTCTGCGAATAGCTGTTCTTTCGTTAATCCATCAATGCCTTTTAATGTAACTTTGCGGATATCTTCCAGCATGTAGATGAGTAGTTCAGTATTTTTCATATGTTATTTACCCCTAAATGCAGAGTTATCGTTTGTTAACTTCAGTTTATTAGCAATATAATACTTTTCAAACTTACTGTATTGATCTTTGTTTTTTGATGCCCACTCTGTGACAAAATCCTCATCTCCGTATCCCATAATATAATAATCGTATGCTTCACCATAGCCTTTATCGTAGATATCTTTTATGTAATCAAACAAACCTATTTTGTATTTTTCATTGAAGCCTTTTTCGAACCAAAGTTTAAGGAAAGTTTGTCTCATTTTACTCAGTGATTTTAATGACAAAGATTTATCATCCGCAATTGTCAGTGCCAGCAGAAACCCCATTTCATAGTTAGTTTCAAACAATTGTAATTTACTGCCGGACATATCTGGGCTTTTAGAAAAGCTTACATTTGAAGTATTATCATTGTTAATGATGATACCCTTTTTGTAAGTATCATAAAGCAGTTTGCTGATCTCTGCGGTTCTCTTGGAATTTCGTTCAAGATTAATGAATGTTTCTGCGTACACAAGCGCCCATAATTCTTCTTCGCTGAAATAATATAGTTTCGAAAGGTCATAATAATTGGATGAATAATTTGGCTCAACCTCAATCCCTTTTTGAAATGAATTAATAGCATTTTCGTACTCCTTCATTCCGGAATAACATATGCCTTCTTCATGGTAGAGTTTACCCGATGCAGGAAATTTGGTTATACCTTCTTTGTATGTTTCCAGTGCCTTAGTTTGGTTGCCCGTTACATCATAGCTGTTACCAAGCAGTCTGTAAACCTCGTCAATTGCATCAGCCCTGTTCTTAAGTTTTTCACAAATTGAAATGGATTCATCATAATTTTTAATCATGTAGTTCGCATACGCAATTTCATACGGATATATGATATTTTCAGGGTCAAGTACGCTTGCTTTTTCGAAAAGCTTTATACCCTCAGGTATTTTACCATTATCAACAAGTTTTATTCCCTCTCTGCCGTATTGCAGAGCCTTTTCTTTATCTGTTTGGGAATAGAGATTAAATGATAAAAAAATGATGAGAAGCGTCAAGATTTTATTCATGTGTTATATATGTGTTATCCAT
>JABFSP010000366.1 GCA_013140565.1 Ignavibacteria bacterium | reverse complement strand
CATATTAAGGGATTGAGTCCGAAGGATTACCAGAATCTCTACGGTTTGCAAAGCCTGGATTTTGTGCTGATGTTTATTCGTATTGAACCGGCTTTCGCACTGGCAGTGCAAAATGACGCGGCATTATTTTATGATGCGTTTGAAAAAAATATTGTGATTGTAAGTCCATCAACATTGCTGGCTACTCTTCGCACTATTTCAAGTATATGGAAGCAGGAAAAGCAGAACAGGAACGCACTGGAAATTGCAAAGAAGGGCGGGGAGTTGTACGATAAACTATCCGCTTTTGTTGATGATTTGATTGAAGTTGGCACGAGGATGAAAAGAGCTAATGAAAGCTATGAAGGAGCTATGAAAAAACTCTCTGAAGGAAGAGGAAATATCATAAGCCGTGCCGAAAATCTGAAAGTTATGGGCGCAAAAGCATCAAAATCAATTGATCCAAGGATAGTTGACCGTTCACTTGATGATAATGATGATCAAAGCGAACTGAAACTTCTGCCTTAATTTTTACTAAAAATTACTTACATCCCTTCCGAACACGAATGTTTTGAACCAGTCGAATAGAACAAGTATTTTATTCTTCAGGCTCACAAGTTTTGTGACATAAACACTTCTCCAGAATAACCATGTTACAAATCCGCTGCCTTTGTATTGATTAGTATTGGCTAATGCTTTATGAGAGCCAATATATGCAAGCATTCCAAGATCTTTATATTTAAACGGTTTTATCTCTTTACCCTTTGCCAATTTGTTCAATGATTTACCAAGGTATTTACCCTGACTCTGCGCGGTTTGTGCGGTTACCGGGAATGGCTCATCCGGAATTTCCGTGCAGTCACCAATTGCATACACATTTTTTGTACCGTTCACTTTTAAGTAGTGATCAATAACCAGTTTAATCCTGTTATTTTTAGGCAGGGTGGAATTCCTGATAAGTTCTGTCCCTGTATTTCCGGCTGCCCATACAAGCAGTCCGTAGCTAAAATGACTGCCATTGTTCACAAATATTTCATTTTCAGTAACTTTCGTAATATATGAATTCGTCATTACATTTATCTTCTGTCTCTTGAAAATCTTTAAAGTATACTCACTCAGTTTTGCGTCAAACGAATTGAGCAGAGTTTTACCGGCCTCAATTAAAATTACTTCAATATCGTTTTCCAAACCCGGATATTTTTTCCTTACATCCTCTTCGATGAAATCATGCAGCTCCGCTGCGAATTCAACACCCGTTGGTCCGCCGCCGCATACCACGAACCTTAGATAACTTTTCTTTTCTTCTTCGGTAATTCCCGGGATTGACGCATTTTCAAAACAATCAATTACTTTTATCCTTATCTTTCTGGCGTCAGCAACTTCCCTGAGGAAGTATGAATACTTGTCAACTCCTTCAATATTATATGAATTTGTTACTTCACCAACTGAAATTATAAGCAGGTCGTAATCAAGCGTGAATTCTTTTTTTGTATCTGCATCAACACACTGCAGTTTATTGTTTGTTTCATCTATATGTTTGCAAAATGCCTGAATGTACGTTACGTTCTTTACATTGCGGATAGGTTCAATTATACTCCTGAACTCTAATGTGCCTACTGTAGTGCTTGGCAGCAAGCAGGTGATAAGAAAATGATTACGCGGACTCACTATTTTTATCTCATAAATATCACTATCAAGTTCTTTAAGCGCGCTGAAAGCTCCGAATCCGGTACCCAGTACAACTAATTTGGTTTTCATTGTTATGTTAATTTATTCTATACAAAAATAGCAAGATTAAAATATATAAAAAATGCTGTTTTCACGCAAAAAATGGAATTTAATTGAGTCCCCGGGTGTTGAGTACCCTCCTGCAGAAAAGAGAAATATCATTAATTTTTGTGAATTTTGTCATTTTTATGTTCTTATTGGGATACTAAATTTGACAAGTGAATTAAAAAAATACTATAAAAATGAAATCATACAGAAAAGAATTGTGGTTCAATACTCCGGCCCGCAGAGCGTATTTAAATATAACGCCGCTAATTGAAGACTGTCTGAACGAAAGCGGGGTCAAAGAAGGTATTCTGTTATGTAACGCAATGCATATTACAGCAAGTGTTTTTATTAATGATGATGAACGCGGGCTCCACGGTGATTTTGAAAAATGGCTCGAAAAACTTGCCCCTGAAAAGCCGCACTCACAATACAGCCACAATAATACAGGTGAAGATAACGCTGACGCTCATTTAAAAAGATCTGTAATGGGCAGGGAAGTGGTTGTTGCAGTAACTAACGGCAGACTTGATTTTGGTCCGTGGGAGCAGATCTTTTACGGAGAGTTTGACGGGAAAAGAAATAAAAGGGTTTTGGTTAAGATTATCGGAGAGTAACAATGCGGTTTGCCTTCTTGTTTTTATCTTCTTGCTTTATAAACTGCCTCTTCAAAAGTAATAATAAATTCTGTACCCTTATCCGGCGATGTAATAACATCTATAGTTCCGTTCAATTGTCTGCTCAGCAGAGTTACTAGCTGGATTCCCAGCGTATCCGATTTTTTTATGTCAACGCCTTCCTGTACTCCGATGCCGTTATCCTTAACCGTCAGCTTATAAAAATTATCTTTAAAATGCTTAACTGAAACAGAAATCATGCCGGTTCTGCCTTCCGGGAAGGCGTACTTAATGGCATTTGAAACGAGTTCATTAATTATCAGGCCGCATGGAATAGCAGTATCAATATTCAGTTTCAGCTCGCCTATATCCAAATCAAATCTGACATTACGCAATTTGTATCCGTATGTGCTCTGGAAATTTTCGATCAGGTTTTTGGTATAATCGCCAAAGTTAATGAATTCGTAGTCACCTGTATTGTAGATTTTGGTATGTACAATTGACATTGATTGTATCCTGCCGCCTGTTTCCTTCAGTATTTCAAGCATCTTTTCATCTTTGATATATCTTGATTGCAGTTTTATGAGACTGGACATCACCTGAAGGTTATTCTTTACCCTGTGATGCACTTCCTGCAGCAGCATTTCTTTTTCTTTCAAAGACTTTGTTACTTCAGAATACAAATAGGAGTTTTCAAGGGCAATTGCAGCCTGTGAGCCTATGGTTGTAAGAAGCTCCAGCTGACTTTGTGTGAATGAGTTTTCGTTAGAATAATCCTGTATGGTAATTACTCCAAGTACCTTTTCACCTGCTATCATCGGAATTGCTATCAATGATTTAGCTTCATTCTCTTCATAGTCTATCCCCATTAATTTTAATGTAGAAACCAGATTTTCGTTTAATATAATTCCTTTTTTTGTTCTTATGATAAATTCTGTAAAATCTTTCCCAAAAGGACGGCTTTCAATTTCCTTGTGTCCATTAATAACATAATAGAAGGGGTATGTTATAACATTATCAGCTTCATTATATAGCGCCAGGTAAATATTTTCCCTTGCAAAAAGTTTTACAAGCATATTACCGATATCATCAAGCAATGCCGCAGGTTCTGCCAGCCGGCTCAGGGTTCTCCCAAATTGGTAAATCGCGGATAGCTCGTTATTCTTCTTTAATATTTCTTCTTCATACAGTTTCTTTTCGGTTATATCGGTAACAAAACCCTCAGTTGCTTCAAGCTCATCGTTTTCATTATACACCCCGCGTCCCTGCTCCCATACCCATTTTATTTTGCCTTCAGCAGTGCTTATCCTGTAACTTATCTGGTATGGTTTTTTGTTGGCCAGTGCCTTTGAAATGATCTCCCTTCCCTCGGCTTTATCAGATTCATTGACCATCATAGCGTAATAAAGCACTTTATTACGTATAAGTTCATCCGGTTTATGACCGGTAAGGTCGTAAACTCCATCACTGATGTACTGTATTGACCACTGGTCACCATCTTTATTTACCCTGTAAACATAACCCGGCAGGTTGCTGATAAGGGTAGATAGAAATCGCTGGCTTTCATGGAAATCTTTTTCTTTGTTCTTGCTGAAATCAATTTCAATTGAAGTTGAAACAAGAGTTGATATCGCGGTAGTGAAATCTATTTCATCGCGCTTCCAGTTCCTTATCTTATCCTGCTCTTCATGGCAAATAATACCAATAATTTCTCCGTTAAGGTAAATTGGAATATCCATCATTGAATAAATTCCGCGCGGTTTTAAATAACTTTCAGTTAGTTCTTTTGTTAAAGGATCTGTTTGAGCGCTATCAGCGGCAATGTAGAGCCTTGATTCAATTGCTTTGAAATATTCCGGGTAATCGTTTACAGAAAGAGTAGTTTCGTTCGCAAATTCGCCGAACTTTTTCAGATAAAGGTAATCACAGTAAATTGAAGTTCTGCCTTCATTGAAGAACCATATCGATACCCTTTCTATATCAAGGGAGTTGGCAACAACATCAAGTACTTTTTTCAGGAATACGTGAAGGTCGGTTTTATCCATTTTTTTAAGCTCAAGCAGTACTGAGTGATAGTCCGAAGGAATATCAAGCGAACCATGATCTGCCGTCATGCTGTTGAAGGGGGTATTTAAATTATTAAAATCCAAATAATTTAACTATTTAATTTACTGCTGTCAAACTCTCTCTTAATTTTGAATCAAAAAAAAGAAGAGTGCTATTTAAAATAACACTCTTCTTCATTAAAGTAAACTGGGTTTTCAGTGATTTTACTTCACAAGGAACATTTTCTTTGTTTCGGTAAATTCACCCGCTGTAATCCTGTAGAAGTATAATCCGCTGCTGAAATTTGAAGCATTCCAGTTAAGTATATATGTACCGGCTGCTTTCTGGTCATTTACCAGTGTTGCTACTTCTTTACCAAGTACATCGTAAATTTTCAGCGCAACTATAGCATCCTTGGGAATTGAATATTCAATTGTTGTGCTTGGATTGAACGGATTCGGGTAATTCTGAGTCAGTTCAAAATTCTTCGGGACTAGATAATCTTCAACTTTCGGAGTTGCAACCGGTCTTGATTCTTCATCTATGATCAGGTCAATTACCCCGTCAGCTTCGTAGTTTAACTCAGCCGCAGTTAATGATGAGATCTGATTTGAAAATCTTAAGATGGTTACTCTTACTTTGAATAGAACCATTTCTATCAATGCCAGGAATTCATTGTTATTGTTCAGTCTATCAGAAGCTTTATCTAAACGATGAATTAACTGGTTACCCTGTCCGGACGATAATTTCTCATCAGCTATCAGGTCAATTACACCGTTTCTCAAATTTTCTATAGTACCGATCGCATTGGGTGCCTGTGTCCTGAAATTAAAGTAAACTGAAGGCTCGCTCCATCCTTCATTTGAACATGCAAAAACTCTCCAGTAATAAACTGTATTTACTTCGGTTTCTTCTAATGGAATTTCAAAATGTGATGTTGGTGCATTACATGTTCCTTCAAATTTATCCGGACTTGTTGTATCAGTATAAACTTCAACTCTGTAACAATCAGCGCCTGCAACATTATCCCACTCAAGAACTATTGGTGTTATAGCAACATCAACATCTTTCGGTGGTTCTACTAAAATAGGTGATGACGGCTGGGCTGATAATCCGGCTGTTACCGCAAATAATACTGCAAAGAAAAACAGTAATTTCTTTTTCATGCTGTTATTGTTTAAATTTATCCCCTACTTGTCCCTAATATAATTATAAATCTTGATAAATCAAGCATAAATTTCCGAAATTTCTAACGATAATACGTGATTTTTATTCCTTTTCAGGGATATATCCCTCAGGCATTTTGTAATTATCTGAAAAAAAGTACTCATCAGCCTTTTGTTCAAATACCTGGTCTGCCATTGGACTCGTAAGGTCAAGCCGGTATTCATTTATCACCATCTTAAAATGTTCCAGGAACTCCTGCCACGCCTGCTTTGAGACGTTTTCGAATATTCGCTGACCAAGTTCATTTGGCAGCGGCGGAGCTGAAAGCCCGGGAAGCTCAACTCCTAATTTTATGCACTTTACAATTCTTTCACTCATATTATTCTATTA
>JABFSP010000197.1 GCA_013140565.1 Ignavibacteria bacterium | reverse complement strand
TTCATTTAGCGATTCCTGAATTCGTAGCAAATTTAGAAAAACTAAATGTTTCCATGATCGGGCAGAGTAATACACTCACCCCCGCAGATAAAAAAATATATGCCCTAAGAGATGTAACCGCAACTGTTGAAAATGTTGGCTTGATAACAGCCAGCATCACAAGTAAAAAAATAGCCGAAGGCTCTGAAGGTATTGTATACGATGTGAAAGTCGGCAACGGCTCAACATTGCCAACATATGATAAATCAAAAGAGCTTGCCTCGAAATTACTTAAAACCTCCCGGGATTTTGGGCAGAAAGCAATTGCCATACTAACAGATATGAGTTCACCTCTGGGATACGCAATAGGTAACTGGGTTGAAATAAAGGAATGCATTGAAATTATGAACCCGAAGATTGAAAAGTCTCCGCATTCAAAAGATCTAATTGACGTAACATTATATTTAGCAGGAGCTATGCTTATGCTTGCTGGTAAATGCCTTACAATAGAAGAAGGAATAAAGCTTTCGGAAGAAAAACTCAGTAATGGCGAGTGTTTCGAAAAATTCATCGCACTTGTTGAAATGCAGGGCGGTGATGCTGAATTAATAAAATTACCTGAAAATTATCCCAAGGCAAAATTGAGCGATTCAATTACTGCTGATTCAGGCGGTTATGTTACGGGACTTGATGCCCTGACTTTCGGGCTTGCGGCGGTAAATCTGGGCTGCGGCAGAAAAACAGTTGAAGATAAAATTGATTATTCTTCTTCAATTATACTGCACAAAAAAATTGGTGATAATTTAACTGCAGGCGAAACGATATGCAGTATTGATGGCGAAACCAAACAGCAGGTTGATTCAACAAAAGCGATGCTTATAAATGGAATTACTATTACAAATCTAAAACCGGAAATAAAAGGACGTATTATTGAAGTCATTAATTAAACTTACCTTTAAGATAGTATCCACAGTGGCAGTACTGGCACTGCTGGTTTATTTTGGGTGGAAATATATCATACCAAAGCTTGACCAGAAGAACACAAAGGATAACAGGTCATACCTTGTAAAGAAAGTATTTGATGGTGATACTTTTGAAATTGAAATAGGCGGTAAGAGTGAAAAAGTAAGAATGCTGGGAATAGATACGCCCGAAAAGTGGTCATCAGAAAAGTTTGACCGGGATGCAGAAAGAACGGGGAAAGATAAGGAGACCATCAAAAAGCTTGGAACTTTATCATCAGAATTCACTACAAGACTAATAGGCGGGAAAAAAGTTATACTTGAACCCGACGCTAAGAGCGATGATAAGGATAAATACGGAAGACTGCTCAGGTATGTATATTTGGAAGACGGTACATTTGTAAACCTTAAAATAGTTGAAGAAGGCTATGCCAATGCCTACAGGAAGTTCAATGTATCTAAGCAAAGTGAGTTTATTGAAGCTGAAACCGAAGCCAGGGAAAAGAAAAAAGGTCTATGGGGAGATGTTGATGGCTTAAAATACATGGATTTACGTGATAAATAAATCTTTTATAATTTAAGATATTTCGTTATTTTTACATTATAAATTCCTAAAGGGGAAAACACAATCAAGGAGATAATATGAATAAGGTTAAACTTTTCGCCGCTTTTGCTGTCTTATTTTTAGTGGTTGTATCCTGCTCCAAACTGCAGAATCTTACAGGGGGAGACAGGCTCTATTTCTGCGAAAAATACACAACCAAAGAAGTTGGCGAAGGAACAAAATTTACAACCGGTACATTGACGGTTATGTTAAAGCTTTCCAAACCTATCGGTGTTACATCAGTTGATGTTAATGTAACCGATGTTGCATCAGGAAAGGCAGTTGAAACATTCCCATTCACCGTGCAGTCAAGCTGGGATTACATCCACTTTGATGATGTTGAGTTCAAAGAGCCCGGCAAGTATAAAGTAAGCTGTTTAAAGAAAGACGGTACAGTAATTGCTACAAACGAAGTGGAAATTACAGCTAAATAATTATTTTTCCATATCAACATATACGGGCATAATTTTTATGCCCGTTTTTTATTTATTAAAATACAATGAAAGCATTCAATAGGTCTCTGTTGGTTTTACTGTTAATTTTACTCTTAAGCTCAAATGTTTTCAGCCAGCCGAGAGGCGGCAGGAACCGCCTGCTTGATCTTTTAGGGCAGACTGCTTATTCTTACCTGCTTAGCGCAAACAGGCCGGGTTACGGTGTAGATGCGTTTACTATGGAAAAGGGGAAGACATCATTATCATTGGGTATATCATATAGTGACGAAGTAATTGATGTTCCTGTATCTCTGAGCTATGGCATTACAGATAATCTTGAACTCTCTGCAGGATCATCACCATTTACACAATCATACAATTTTTCGGGCAGTAAAATAAGCGGAGTAGGCGATTCATACCTCGGTGCTAAATACTCATTCCTTGAATCAGATTATTTCATATACGGAGTGCAGGGGATAATTAAGATCCCGACTGCAAGTTCAAGCAAGGAGCTTGGCACCGGTAAGGTTGATCTCTATTTTGGGGTGGCGCAGGGATTTGTAAAAGGAAATTTTGGGTATGACCTGAGCTTCGAAGTGAATTTACTGCAGCGAAGGGATTTTCCTAATACTGCAAAATACCCTGCAATCATACAAAATCAGATTGATAGCGCCAAAAGCGGTTATGATTACAGATTTGAACCTGAGATAGTTATTTCAGGGGGACCTTCTTTCGATATTTCAAAAAGAGTTTCAATGTATGCCGGATATTCATTTTCAAGAAATACCAGGCTGAATTATAATTCTCATAGTGTGTACAGCGGGATTGGCTTTGTACTTTCGAAAAAGATTGGGTTATCACTCGGCGGGTCATACGGACTTGAAGAAGCGGGTACATGGGGAGTATCAGGCGGGCTAAATTTTTTATTTTAGAATCACGTTAAATTAAGAGTATTACCAAAGGCTGAGGGGCTGAAAATTGCCTCTTCAGCCTTTGTTTTTGCCTACAGTTATAAATCCAGGTTCAAAAAGTTAGGATTATTCTTTATACAGAAAACAACGTTTATGATTGTTATATTGCCTTTTTATATTATTAACTGATCAAAAATTATGTCCATCCTCGCCGGGGAAAAGTTTGAGCTCAAACTTTTGCCTTCAAATACTGTTGCACTGCATGAAGAATGCGAAGATAACCGTTCAGGCAGGCTCGTAGAGCGGTTCAACGATGAAAACGTGTTATATAACCCGTTAATTGTTGCATATATTAATGATAAATATATATTAATAGATGGAGCTAACAGGTTTGAGGCTCTAAGGCAAATTGGCTGTAAAGCCATTCTAGCTCAACTGGTTGATTATACCAGCAGCAATGTTGTACTTAAATCATGGTACCATTTTGTAAGCTTTATGACCATTAAAGAGCTTGAATTGTTCTGTATTGAAAGCGGTATGACTTTCCATATGCTGCTGAAAAAAAGGAAGCCCGAAAGCAATAATGAGCTGATCGTTCTTTCAACAGACGGGTGCGCTGCTTCGATAATGTTAAGCGATGATTTGGAAACAAGGCTTGCTTCACTATCACTTCTGAACAGGTATTATGAGCGCAACTTCAGCTACACAAGGATAGATAGTGATACTGACATTGCCAATGTAAAAGATCTTTCTCCTGATGAAGGGCTGCTGTTCGTTTTTCCTGATCTTGCAAAGGATGATATAGTTGCTATTGCAGACCTAAAGCAAAAACTGCCGGCGGGAATTTCAAGGCACCTGATACCTAACAGGGTTTTGCATATAAAAATACTTGTGGATGCGCTGAAGACCGATGAAAGTATTGATAAACGTAATATTGAGCTTGATAAATACATACAGCATAAAATAGATTCCAAAAAAGTTAGGCTTTACAGAGAGCCGATACTTGTTTTTGATGAATAGTTTTTCCTTCTGAACTTGTTTAATAGTAATAGAATAATTTGATGTTTGAAAGATTTATTGCGGGAAGATACCTCCTTTCAAAAAGGAAAGTACAGTTCATTACTGTTATAACTTTTATTTCAGTAATTGGCTTAACTGTTGGAGTAACCGCGCTGCTTGTTATGCTTTCAGTATTCAACGGGTTCAATAAATTCCAGCTTGATACATTAACAGGTTTTGATCCGCACTTAAGAGTTGAAGCTGATTCCGGTGGGACAATTACAGATTACAGCTCGCTTATAAGCCGTATATCAACTGAAACAAATGTTACCGAAATTGCACCTTTCACAATAAACAAAGGAGTTATATCCACCAAAAAGAATAACATCGTAGCTTTTGTAAAAGGAGTTGATGATAAAAAAATATCGGGTCTTTCAGACGTAAAAGATAAAACCACGCTTGGTGATTTTGAGTTCAAAGATAACGATGAATTTGGCGGAATTGTATTGGGAAACAGTCTTGCAGCGAAGCTTGAAGCAAGAGTGCTCGATACGATCACTGTAATGAGTCCCGTTGGGATGGAAAAAGCGTTAACGCAAATAGTAACACCAAAAACGCAGAAGTTCATAGTGCGCGGAATTTTCGACGCCAACAACCGTGATTATGATAAGCTGTATTCATTTATCTCAGTTCCAAAATCACAGAGTTTGTATGACCTGAAGAATTCCGTTAACGGGGTCGAATTCAGGATTGAAGATATTGATAACTCCGAAGATGTAAAAGAGAAGCTGCTTGGCACACTGGGCTCAGGTTACAAGGTCAATACATGGTATAACATGCACGAAGACTTGTATTCCGTTATGAAGGTCGAACGCTGGACGGCATTTATAGTACTTTCGCTAATAATAGCTGTTGCATCATTCAGTATAGTAGGTTCGCTGACTATGACGGTAATAGAAAAAAAGCGGGATATCGGAATACTTAAAGCAATGGGTACAAAGAACTCAGGCATTTTGAAGATATTTATGTTTGAAGGAATTCTGATAGGAATTTACGGCACGATATTGGGCTCAATATTCGGATTGGCAATATGTTTGGCACAGATAAATTTCAAATTCTATCCGCTGGATGGAATGGTATATTCAATTGACGCATTGCCGATTGATATACGATACACTGATTTTATTTATGTGGCAATATGCGCATTATTGATATCAGTGGCGGCATCGCTCTACCCGGCACTTCGTGCCGCACGGCAGGAGCCGATAAAGGCCATTCGCTGGGAATGATTTTTTTTGCAATTTCTCATCAAACAGGAATCTTTATTGAGTTTCCGTCAGGTGTCAGGCAAGCCATGACACCTACAGTTTTTAATTTTAACAGTTTTTATAAGCAGATATAGAAAATAATATTGGATACAGCAAGAAAAGTAATAATTAAAACAACAGGTTTAACCAAAGAATACCAGGTATCGAAGACCGAGAAACTGAAGGTTTTAAAAGGGATAGATACCGAGATATTTGAAGGGGAAATTGTAACTATAGTTGGGCCCTCGGGTGCGGGCAAAAGTACACTTTTGCATATTATGGGTACACTTGATAAACCCTCTGAAGGCAATGTAATTTTTGACGGCGAAGACGTCTTTCGCCTAAGCAGCAATGATCTGGCAAGGTTCAGGAATACAAGGATTGGTTTCGTGTTCCAGTTCCACCACCTGCTGCCGGAGTTCAGCGCTATTGAAAATGTATGCCTTGCGGCAATGATTGCCGGCAAAACAATGAAGCAGGCTGAGCCAAAGGCTAAGGAACTGCTTACTGAAGTAGGACTTGGCAGCAGGCTTGAGCACAAGCCATCGGAGCTTTCCGGGGGCGAAGCGCAAAGAGTAGCCATCGCTAGAGCGCTTATTAATTCACCCAAAGTCATTCTGGCTGATGAGCCTACAGGTAATCTGGATACTAAGAACAGCGAAGAAGTTATGCACCTGATATTTGATCTGCGCAAAAAGTATAACCAGACATTTGTAATTGTAACTCATAATGAAAAATTCGCTGAAATGACTGACCGCACACTAAAAATGATAGATGGTGTAATTC
>JABFSP010000155.1 GCA_013140565.1 Ignavibacteria bacterium | reverse complement strand
GGTAATATGATGAATAAAGCATGGTTGCCTTGGCGCCCGTATCAAATGTAAATGCAAGCGAATCACTTCCTTCAATTACTTCAATTGAGGGAATGAATCCATCTATCAGCATGTTTGCCAGTGTGCCCGGTGTTTTTTGTTTGGGGATAAATAACTCATCACTCCTTATATGAATTTCCTTCATTTCTTTTATCACAGGAAGTCCGATAATACCGTTTATCACATAAAGTCCGCCTGCAAAACTCAATGATTCATCCGGCATCACGAGGAACAGTACATTGCTCAATTTCACGCTGCCAATTTCAAGCAGTTCCGCGTAAGCAAGCCGCGATTTTATCTTTTTGCCTGTAACTGAACCGACCTCAATTTTTCCTTCGAGCATTTTGAGCTTCATTTTCTTCGCATAAGTTTCGTTCACCACGGAAAAATTTGCTCCTGTATCAAAGATGAAATCCTCGTTTACTCCACCGCATGTAACCGGAATATTTATCAGCCCGGCCAGATCTTTTTTAAAAGGGATCTTTGAGTCACCGGTAAATTCAACACCCTGTTTTTGAATATTCTCAGCAGCTTTCCATATTACCATGGAATTCCTGGTGTCCACATCTTCCGCAGAATCAAGCAATGATGCGTAATTCTGCAGTACATATTCCGAACAAAAAAGTGCGTCTTTGTAATCAAACAGGTTAACTGAATTCTTTATTCTTGTTTCATATAAAAGCAGCTTTAGTGAATCCAAAATGCCGTCTGAATGTTTTTCAATAAGCTGGTTAATAACATTATTTGATTCAGCATTTTTATGCCTCAAGTTCAATATCAGCGCATTAATATACAGTTTTTCCCACTCACTCAGCCCGGGGCTATCATAGTTTTCAGCAAACCTGAACAGGTCCTTGTTCTCGTGGAGCATCAGTATTGAATTAAACCCCTCGCTGGCTGAATGTTTAGCTGAAAAAGCATTTTCCGAAAAAATGTTGCCCGCTAAAACTACCATCAATATAATTGTTAGTTTCATAGTATTATTGTTTACATGTACAAAGTTAATTAATTGAAAAAGGTAAGTATTGTAAAAAAACGACACCCCGGAAGAAACATTTCAGATCAGTTTTTCCATATGTATTCTCTTTTGCCTCATCACATATTTGGCGGGCAGCATACCGGTAAATTCTTTGAATTCCCTGTAATAATGTGACTGGTCGTAGTAGCCTGATTCAACCAATACATCAAAATGACGAAAGTCCTTTTTCATCAGTTTTCTGGTGACATAATGGAATCTCACTATTCTGCAAAATTCCTTTGGCGAAAGTCCGGTCCGTTTTACAAACTTTCGCTGGAACTGCCGCTGACTTAAAGCAAGCTCTGAGTAAACTTCCTCAAGCTTTGTATTTCCTTTACTTTTGATCATTTTTTTTGCCACCAAATCAACAATGTCATCAGCAGGTGAGTTAGTATCTTCCAAAAGTCCCTTCAGGAAATCATTAATAATATGGATTTTTTCAGCCGGTACTTTAGTATTTACCAGGGAAGATCTCAAATTCTTAAACAATTGACCAGGAATTAATTCCGCAAGACCCATTCGCCTGTTCAAAGTCAGTTCAGGGCTTATTCCAAACAAACGTTGTGCCGAAAGTGCTGTAAACCTGTATCCTATCGTAAAAAGACCGGGTGAGATCTTAAACGGAATGTTTTGAGTGTTGGGTCCTGAAAGATAAAATGCGGTGTTTTTAAAATTGCGGGGAAATATAAAAACGAGGGTTGAAGTAAAATCTGTGGTTAAGTAGAAATGCCTGTCACTGCCGGTAGATGATGCAGCTTCAAAAGCCCAGAACTTATCAATTATGGGTTTTAGATCTTTGGGTGGAATAAATTCATTATAATTGTAACCTGTTTTTGATTTTGGCTGTTCCATCAGCCAAAATTAACAATATCGGCAAATAGAAAAAATGTAATGATAATTGCCATTAATATTCCATGAACCTGAAATTTCTTTCATTAAGCTAAGAATCATTAACTTCCGTATCAGATCCCGCCATTTTGCCATCGATGGATCTATCCATCGCAGAGTCAAAGAAATGGATCATGTTTTCCATGTGGAAATGCCCGTTCTTCTTATTGGGTGTCTTGTTGATCTCTTTTTCAAGGTCGTTTAACCTTTTTTCAAGTTCTTCCAAAAATGTTGTGGTTTCCATATAAGTGTTGTTTTGATGTTTTGCGTTCGAATAAAGTATCTGTAAAAAATTTCCGGGTGATAATTTCAAACTTTTCTTCGCAAGGGTTAGAAGCTGCAAATTTGTACTGCGTTATTAAATGTGGGGACAATTAATTAGGAGTAATTCAATCTCGCTTGATAATTACTTCCCCGGAAATTAATTTTATAATTTGTACCATTCGAAGGCAGCAGTTCAATGCTCCCTTCAAGCTGGCTAACAAGCATTTCGATCAAGTGCATTCCAAAACTCACAACGTGCCCGTTAACAATGTTCATCGGAATACCAATACCATCATCAAGATAGTCCAGTTCATATTCATCTTCACCGGTTTTATAAAGTGATATAACAATGTTGCCGTTACTTCTTCCCTGGAACCCGTGTTTAAGAGAGTTCGTGGCTATTTCATTTACCAGCAGCCCAAAAGGAACAGCAGTTTCGATAGTAAATTCAATATCTTTTGCATTAACAGTAATGTTTACACTATTCCTAAGTTCATCGTAACTGGCCAGCAATTGACCGGAAAGCCCTATCAGGTAATCTTCCATGTTTATCCTGGTCAGATCGTTTGATCTGTAAAGATGCTGATGTATCAGCGCCATCGATCGCACCCTGTTCTGACTTATTGTCAATTGGTGCTTCAATTTAAGGTCATCAACTGATGTTGACTGAAGATTCAGAAGACTAATTACTATTTGCAGGTTATTTTTAACCCTGTGATGGATCTCCTTGAGCATTATCTCTTTTTCCTTAAGGCTTTGTTCAAGTTTTTCGGTAATATTCTTTTCAAGCGTAATATCATCTTTTAAAGCAATGAAATTA
Source organism: Ignavibacteria bacterium (assembly GCA_013140565.1). Lineage (GTDB taxonomy): Bacteria > Bacteroidota > Ignavibacteria > Tepidaquicellales > OLB5 > OLB5. Next base: position 2,962 of record JABFSP010000155.1, on the reverse strand, counting down.
GTAATAAGGTCATTATCATCCACTACCGGAGTTATCTTGATCTTTTCCCAGTACAACTCGCCTGATTTCTTCTTATTCTTTATTTCACCCTGCCATACATTGCCTGTTAGAATAGTTGTCCACAAGTCTTTATACAGATCTTTTGAAGTTGATTCCGATCTGAGTAAATTAGGGTTACCGCCTAATGCTTCCGCTTTGCTGTATCCTGTAAGGTCTTCAAATTTTTTATTAACGTATTCTATATTACCATCTATATCGGTAATTACAATCGTGTTTGAAGACTGTTCAACTGCGGCAGTCAGCCGCTTAATTTTCTTTTCAGATTCAATACGTGAAGTTACATCTCTCGAAATAATTACAAGATTGTCGCTTTTATCGCTCTCATACTTGGCACCGGCTGACTCAAGAAAAACGTAATTTCCGTCGGCTTTCCTGAAACGGAATGAAGTTACTATCGATTTACCGGGTGAGGACAGACCATTCATGAAATCAGAGTAAACCCTCTTCAGGTCATCCTTATGGATATACATAAAAGCATTTTCCCCTACCAGCTCATCCTTATCGTAACCCAGCATACTTTTGATCGAATCACTTTCATATAGTATCATTCCTTCGGGAGACAGTACAGTAATAATATCGGTTGAAAGATTGATAAGTGTTTTTAAAACTTCATCGGTAATTGGATTATTTTTTTCTGCGCTATAAACCGTTGTATTTTCTTCAGAATATACATCATCCTCATCACCGGGTATTGACTTGTACCCATTATTTGTTCCGGGAGGGTCGTTAAGATAAATTATTTTATTAAGCGATTGCTGCATTTGTTTTTTCTTTTGATCTTTCATTTAACACATCGTAAACTTTTTCAAATTCCATTGCTTTATCGAAAAAATGCATCGCTCCGAGATTTTTACACTTATCCCGGTAATATTGGTAGTTTAAGTTGGAAAGTACAATTACATAGGGCTTAAAATCGAAATATGAAATTTCTTCAAGAACCTTTATTCCATGTCCGTATTTAAGCGAAATATCCAGGATAACGTAATCAGGATGCAGCTCTTTAATGAGCTTCACGGCTGTATAACTATCTGAACAGCGTCCTTCTATCCTGATATTCTCCAGAGGCTCCAGCAGTTTAGTCAGTTTTTGAACAACCAGATCAGAATCTTCGACAATTAGCATGTTGTAAGGCATTTAATTATAAATTTCTTACAACAAATATATCTCAAAATGTGATTGTTTTGATAGAGCAGAAAGGATGAATTAGATGTAGTTAAATATGCTACATATGACTTTTATAAGTTGTTGTGATTTAATCAATTAAATTGTTGTGCATTGCATATTGAGTTAATTCAACGTTTGAATTCATGCTTAGCTTTTCAAGGATCCTTGCTCTATAGGTGTTTACGGTATGCACACTGATAGAAATTTCCGCGGCAATATCGGTAGCCTTTTTCCCCGAGGCTATCTTTATGAATACTTCGTATTCACGGTCAGAAAGCTGTTCATGAGGAAGTTTATCCATATCATCAGAAAGAATATCGGCCAGCTTTTCGGCCAGCGCTTTGCTAACGTATTTTCTTCCGGTCAGAACAGTCCTTATTGCTTTTACCAGCTCATCAGGTGCGCTTTCCTTGGTTAAATAACCTGCTGCTCCCGCCTTTAGTGCCCTTATTGCAAAACGATCCTCAGGGTGCATGCTTAATATAAGAATTCTGTACTTTTTCTTCATAACCTTTAGGTCCTTTAATACATCCAGACCGCTTTTGCCGGGCATTGATATATCCATAATGACCACGTCAGGTTCCAGTTCTTTTATAATATTAAGCGCGTCGTTGGCATTAGAAGCTTCACCAACAATTTTCATATCAATTTCATCCTGAATGGTCTTCTTAATGCCTTCCCGCAGGAACGCGTGATCATCCGCTATGATAATTCTGATTGTATTTTCTTCCATCATTGTTCTATTGGAATGATTATTTTTAAAATTGTTCCTTTATCTTTCTGACCGTTTATTGTCAGTTTTCCGTTAACAGAATACGCTCTTTCTTTGATACCAACAAGCCCCAGTGATTTGGCATTGTCAATTTCTTCGGGAGTTATACCCCGCCCGTTATCTTCAATAGTGAGGTAAATGCTGCTACCATTCACCGAAAGCCCCACTTTCGATCTTGATGCTCCCGAATGTCTTGCGACATTCGTGAGAGATTCCTGCACAATTCTGAAAACAGTATTTTCCAGTTCGTGCTTAAAATTCAGTTCACTTTGAGAAATAGAGACAATGCAGTCTATCCCGGTTCGTTTTGTGAATTCTTCAGCCTGCCATTCGATAGCATCTTTGAGTCCAAGTTTATCAAGCACATCCGGTCTTAGTTCCCTTGCAATCCTTCTGACGGAATTGATCGTCTGGTCAGTAATATCAGACATTGACTTTAATCCATCCTGAAGTTCATTCCAGTCGGGTTTTCCGCTCAGCTTTACTTTATCTATCTGCCTCGAAAGGAACGCAATATCCATTTTCAGAGCAGTTAGCTCCTGCCCCAGCTGGTCGTGTATCTCGCGGGAGATCATGGTTCTTTCTTCCTCCCTGATAGTCTGAAGATGCGCAGCCAGCGCATGCAGTCTTTGGTTAGTTTCTTTCAGCCGTTCTTCAGCCAGTATTTTATCGGTAATATCTGTAGCTATAAGTGTTAGACCTTCGGCGGCAGAATTCCTGATAAAGGGTACAGCTTGAACTGTATAAAACCTTCCCGGGTCAACTTCAGAACTTCTGACAGTAAAACTTTCCGCCTGCTTATCAGAAAATACTCTGTCAATTATTTCCTTTACCCTGGTCTGTTCATCTTCCTGAATAAGTTCAAAGGCATTCATTCCTATAATCTCGTCACTGTTATACCTGTTAATAAATGACCTGTTTATGCCCGTCATTGCAAATTGTTTATCAATTGTAAATATTACACTG
>JABFSP010000257.1 GCA_013140565.1 Ignavibacteria bacterium | reverse complement strand
GCGTTTAACTCCATCCCGACGGACTGGATACCACCTGTGATACTTTCGGGAAAACTGGTTGCGGAAAAATAATATCCGGTTAAGTTTCTTTTCCGCACCCCTCCGCTTTACACATCGTTAACATCTTGCGCCAACTGTCAAAGCCATCTGTCGGAGCAGACAAGAATCCGGTCCTTCGGCTTCGTGACTTCCCTACCCTCAATCAATTCTCATTTACATTCTCACGATGATCGCGATTTTTTTTCCCGGGGGATTTCCATCGTGCGAATGCACTTTACGCGCTATAATCGCAATATTCTCACGATGAAAGAATTCTCATTATGAATAATTGATGATGAGAATCCACTTTCTCGATGATAATGTAAATGAGAAAACCCCAAAAACAGCCTGATTTCAGCACCATCAAAATTCTCATTATGATTATTCATGTTGAGAAAATTAATAGTGAAAAGAAAAATTATTTTTATTGCGGCAAGTATGGACATATAAAATAAGGATAAATTGAAAATAAATATGCGTTCTGCATACTAAAGGTAATATAATATATGCCAATTGCATTGTCAAGGGAAAAGAGAAGAAAAATGTAAAACGTCATCCCGCTAAGCAGAAGCGCGGGACCGGAAAAAAAGCCGGAACGTGAAACGTCAAATGTGAAACGTGAAACGGATAAAGCCTTTAACCCCGTAGGGGTTACATGTTTGTAGATAATGGTGTTTTTTAAAAACCAGAGCCCCAGCGGGGCGACATGTTGCCTTTTTTCAAAATCAAAACAGAAGACCACCACTAAGACTCTAAGGCTCAAAGAAAAGCAAAAAAACAGAGAGCACAGGGAAATAAATGCCTTTGTAGATGTCAGGCTTATTTTACCCCTTTGGGGCCAGACACGCTTTTAACTCCGTAGGCCGTAGGACTGGCGAAGACATGTCGTAGATTCGGCTCTGACGGATGTGAAATACAGAGGGGGTTTCGCCTTTATTTACTGATAAAAGGAAAAATTTAGATCTCAGGTTTTTAGTTAAATATCATCAAATGATACCCTTATCATAATTCCAGTTATTATTTTACATTAAAACACTGCTTTGCAGACTTTGGGCAATATTGAATACTTTATTCGCTTTTATTGATAATTTTAATTTTGTATTTTCATTAATACTAATAATTCAAAAGTATTTTATGTCACTAGAGATTTATACCTATAATTCTAAAAAAAAGGTTTTAATCCCGTTTATTGATCTAAAGGTAAATGCAGGATTTCCTTCCCCTGCTCAGGATTATGTTGAACAGAAATTAGACTTAAATGAGCATCTTATCAAACACCCATCATCGACTTTTATTATTAAGGCTAAAGGTGAAAGTATGATCGGGGAAGGTATTGATGATAAAAGTTTATTAATTGTAGATAAGAGCCTGGATTTTAAGACAAATTCCATTTGTATAGCTTCGATCAATGGAGATTTTACAATTAAAAGAATTGAAAAAATTAAGGGCAAATATTTTTTAAAAGCTGCAAACAAAGATTTTGAACCGATTGAATTAAACGAAGAAAACGAATTATTGATCTGGGGAATAGTTACATGGGTGCTGAATCCGAAATATTAAATAATAAAATATTCGCGCTGGTTGACTGCAATAATTTTTATGTGAGCTGCGAACGCGTATTCAATCCAAAGTTAAACAATATGCCCGTTGTTATCCTTTCAAATAATGACGGCTGTGTTGTTTCAAGAAGCCAGGAAGCAAAAGCTTTGGGTATTACTATGGGTATTCCATACTTTAAAGTTAAAAATATAATTGAAAAGAATGATATAAAAGTATTCAGCAGTAACTATGTTCTATATGGCGATATGTCTGAAAGAGTTATGAATTTACTCGCTAAATTTACTCCCAACATTGAATTTTATTCTATTGATGAAGCATTTTTAGATCTTAAAGATATTTCTGTTAAAGATTTTACTGCTTATGGTAAGGAAATAAGGAAAACTATTTTTAAGAATACAGGAATACCCGTTAGCGTTGGTATTGCAAGAACAAAAACATTGAGCAAAATTGCAAATGAATTTGTAAAACATAATTCAAAGTTAAACGGTGTATTTAATATTGTTGATTTCCATAGAATGGATAAACTGCTCGGACAGGTTCCTGTTCATGAGGTTTGGGGTATAGGCGGTGCTTTTGGCAGAATGCTGATGAGTAAATCTATTTTATCAGCAAAAGACTTTCGTGATGCCTCCGAGTTCTTCATAAAGGATAAGATGGGTATAATTGGCTTAAGAACTAAGTATGAATTACAGGGTACAAGTGCAGTTGATCTGGATGAGGTCTTAGAGCCGAAAAAAGCAATAATGAGCTCCAGAAGCTTTGGAAAATATGTAAATAATGTAAATGAATTAGAAGAGGCAATAAGCCAATATACAATAAGGGCAACTGAAAAATTAAGGCTGCAAAAAAGCAACTGTAACAGTATAAATGTATTTTTAATGACCAATCATTATAAATTAACCGATAAACAGCACACTGAAAGTAAAACAATAACTTTACCCGAACCAACCAGTTATACGCCTGATATCATTAAATACGCAACTTTTGTATTAAGGAAACTTTATAGAAAAGGCTATAATTACATTAAAGCAGGGGTACTATTAAGTAATATTGTACCTGAGAGTCCTATACAATTAAATGTTTTTTTACAAAACCGTGACCATGCTAAAAGAGATAGAGTTATGAAAACTCTGGATAATATTAACGTAAGATTTGGCAGAGATACACTTAAAATAGCATCAAGCGGTTTGTCGCAAAATTGGGCAATGAAAAGACAACATATCTCACAAAGATATACAACAAACTGGAATGAATTATTAACCATTAATATATCATAAAAATGACTGTAAAAGATTATGCTCTTGAAGACCCAAACATATTTTCTGAAATAGAAAAAGACTATAATAATCTGAATAAAAATAACAAAAAAGAATTTTTAAGAGTTTTAAATGAAAGATTGGAAATAAATTTTATTGGGCAGGATGGCGTTTTACAATTTAATGATAAAAAGGGTAACTGGCCTGAAAAGGAAGTAAAGTTTTTAGAGTTATTAAATGAACTCAACGATAAAATTAAAACATTAAAATAATATGTGCGGAAGATATGAAAACGCGGCAGATGATGCCGAATTAACAGCGGAATTTGAGAAACATATTGGTGAGCTTAATATTGCATACGATATTGATGAGGTTTTAAGCGACCTCAAAGCAGAATCACTCAGAACAGAAAATATTGCGCCAACAAATTTAGTTAAGATCATTAGATTTGATAAAAAGGATAATCTTTTCAAATTAGAACTAAAGAAATGGGGCATAAAATCACAGGTATTTGATCCTTCAAGAGTTGCAAAAGGAAAAGACCCAATGATTGAAAAGGATATATTTAATTCCAAAATTGAAACAATACTCAAAAAAGGAAGCAAATGGAAAAAGATATTTGATGAAAACAGGTGTATATTTCCAATGACGGCTTTTTATGAATGGACTGGTGAAAAAGGAAGCAAAATACCGCAAAGAATATCACTGCAACGAACACCAATATTCTTTGCTGGCGGCGTTATCAAACAGGGTATAGATAAAAAAGATAGCGCCAGTATTATCACATGTGAACCTAATATATTCATGAAATCAATTCATACACGAATGCCCGTTTTAATGAAAACTAAAACTGCGGGTGAATTTCTGAGAGGACAAACAGACTTGGCCGGTGAACTGAGTATTCCGCTAAGCGATGAGATCAAAATGAAAGCAGAAAAGGCAAAGATTTAACATGATCTACTTTGGCTGTTCGCAATGGGGGTATGGTAATTGGGTTGGGAAAATCTACCCGTCTCATGCAAAACCCGGTAAATATCTCTCTCATTACTCTCACAGGTTCAATTGTGTAGAAGTAAACTCAACTTATCACGATATTGTAGAAGTTGAAAGAATAGAAAGATGGAGAGATGAAGTAGGTGTAAACTTCAAATTCTGTCCCAAATTTCCCAAATCAATAACTCATGATAAATTACTTGTTGGAGCTGAAAATTTAACTGATGATTTCCTGAAAAGAATAAGCTTCTTTAAAGAAAATTTAGGAATATCCTTTTTACAGCTTCACCCTGATTTTGCTCCAAGTGCATTTGATATTCTGGATAGTTATTTGAAATCATTACCAAAAGATTTTAAAGTTAGTGTTGAATTAAGACCTTTTTGGCTGGAATACGATAACATCTTAAGTGATGCATATGCGATTTTAAAAGAAAATAAGGCGGGATTAGTTATAGTTGATAGATTTGAGACAATAAAATATCTCAACAAACTAAAATTAACTAATCATAGTGCATTTGTAAGATTTGATACTTACGGTTATGAAATTGATAAAAAGAGAATAGATGTTTGGGTAAATATGATAAAAAAATGGCATTCAAAAGGATTGCCTGAAATTTATTTCTTTCTTCACTTCCCTGAAAATAACCCCAATTTAGAGATACTCTACTACGCAATGGATCAATTTGAAAGGTCCTTCTTTAGTGATACAAACGATAATAATCTTAACTTCTCGATATAATAAAATTTGTCATGCTGAACCAAGTTCAGCATCTTCCGCAAACCTTGAAATCAACTTAAAACAAGTTCAGATTCCTAAATGCAGGTATTGCAAAAGGCTTTTAAAGTTTATTTTTGCGGTTTTAGGCAGTTAACCTTCCCTCGTTTCACTCGTTAAGGCAGGCAGATTTATATTTTAATTGTTAACCCTATCAGTTATTTTTCTTAAATATTATGAAAAGCTACGGCTCGGCAAATATAAAAATAGCGCTTTTGGTAACTGGTGTGGTAATTATCATTGCCACGCTTATTTATACTCAGGTACTGGTCTCAGATATCCTCGAGCGTGAGCGCGAGATAGCCAACCTCTATGCCAAGGCTATAGAATTCATTGCTACCGATGAGAGTCTTTCGGGGGAATATAACTTCGTACTCAGTAATGTAGTAAGCTCAAACACCATCAACTTCCCTATTATAGTTACAGACGCGAAATCAAAGGAACCAACTTTCACAAAAAACCTCGAAATTGATACCATGCTGCCGCGGGCTCGGCAGGTTGAGCTTATTAAAAAGCTTGTAGAGGAAATGGATGAAATTAATCCGCCGATTAAAGTTACATTCCAGGATACAATTGTGCTGAGCTATGTGCATTACGGCCAGTCAAAAATTGTTTACCGCTTAAAGCAGCTGCCGATTATCCAGTTCGCCGTCGCGGGAATTTTTATTTTCCTGGGGTACTTTGGTTTTAATTACATTAAGCGCACTGAGCAAAGCAATATCTGGGTGGGGCTCTCCAAGGAAACGGCGCACCAGCTTGGTACACCGCTATCTTCACTGATGGGGTGGAACGAACTGATAAAAGCCGCAGCAGGTGACCCCGCAAAGGTTACCGGGCTTGCCAATGAAATGTCGAACGATATCGAGCGCCTAAGCAAGATCGCAACGCGCTTCAGTAAGATAGGCTCTAAGCCTGACCTGAAGCCGGAGAACATCCACGAAATTATTGAAAAAGTTGTAAAGTATTTTGAAATAAGGATTCCCAGCATCAACAAAGGCACGTTTGAAGGTCACTCAAAAAAGAAAATTGATCTTGAAATTAAGGGTCTAACCACTTCAACAGCGCTTGTTAACCGCGAGCTGTTTGAATGGGTGATAGAAAATCTCACAAAAAACGCGCTTGATGCCATTGAAAATTCAGCGGGCAGCATAACATTTGATATTGAAGAAAAAGGCAGCCACATTTTTATTGATGTGACCGATACGGGCAAAGGCATTGACCTGCGTTTTAAGAAAGATATATTCCGCCCCGGTTACAGCACAAAGCTCCGCGGTTGGGGACTTGGCTTGAGCCTTTCAAAACGTATCATAGAAACATATCACAAGGGAAAACTGTTTGTGAAGGAATCCGAGCCGGGCAAAGGTACAACCTTCCGCATCAGGCTGGATAAGAGTGTATAGAGTGTATGGAGTGTATGGAGTGTGTAGAGTGTGTAGAGTGTGTAGAGTGTGTAGAGTGTGTAGAGTGTGTAGAGAGTGTAGAGTGTGTAGAGTGTGTAGAGTGTGTAGAGTGTGTAGAGTGTGTAGAGTGTGTAGAGTGTGTTAGTGAATTACAAAAATAAATTGTTTCAACTATGTTCGGTAAAAATAATTCAGAAGAGAACCTGCTCAAAACAAGGATTAAGGAGTGTCCTTTGTTCAGTGATCTATCAGGTAGTGAAATAAAGTCACTGCTTGAAATATCGCATATCCGTGATTACTCGGAAAACGAAAAGATATTCACTCAATCTACAATAGGGCTGTGTTTCTATATTATAGTTAAGGGCACAGTTAAAATAATTTCAGAAAATAACGGCTCAGAGCTTATTCTAAAAGAACTTGCCGAAAGCGCGTATTTTTCGGAGGTACATCTTTTTAGCGAGACCACTCACACAGTGAGCGCTGTAGCGGGTGAAATTACCAGGCTTATAGTTTTTGCAAAACCCGATTTTGAAGAACTTGTAAAAAAAGAACCTAGGCTTGGCAACAAGACACTGCTTAAATTCCTTGAGTTTTTCGGGGAAAAACTTGATGAACTGTACAGGGAAAATAAAGAGTTAAAACATAAACTCATCATAACGCAGGCAGAATAAAGCACCATTTGAACCAATCCGAAGCATAATTAATTGAAGAAGTACATAGAATATATATCGCGGCTTTTTAAAGAAAAGATATTTGTAATATCCGCGCTTGTATTGTTTAAGCTGGTATTTCAGCTCATAGTAATTAACAGCGGGCTGAAGTGGCTGACGGCTGATGATTACAGCAGGACCGTAATTTCATGGGACTGGCTGCAGTCGCCCCGCATTTATTCCGGGGTATGGTTAAGCACTCATTTCTGGCTCAACGGAATGTTCATATGGGTCTTCAGGGATCTAACTATAGCTCCGGTTTTATCAAGCACAATATTTTCTGTACTTACACTCGTTTACCTGTACCTTCTGCTTGATAAAATCTTCACTAAGGAAATTGCTGTTATATCCTGCCTCATATATGCGGTATTTCCGTTCCAGGTTTGGCTAAGTACTTCCGCAATGCCGGAATTTCCCTTCTTCTTTTTCATAACGGCTGCTTTCTATTATTTTATATTGTGGTATGATGGACTCAATATGCGCCGCGGGAGCCATATTTATCTTATCATTGCGGCGGTATCGCTTAATCTGGCCAACCTGCTTCGCTATGAAGGATGGTTCTTCACCATTGCATTTGTAATAATGGTCATCATCCTTTCATACAGGAAGTTCCGCCTGAACAAAGAGCTTTATATCAACTTCGGCTGGTCAATGCTATCATACATAAGCATTGCATGGTGGCTATGGCAAAATTACCACGATTACGGCGATATGTTCTTCTTCATCAAAGAGACCACAAAAATTTACGCGGGTTTAAGCAGCGCGGGTTTTATTCAGAGGAGTATCCAGTACCCGTTTTTTATTTTCTACATAGCGCCAATTACTACGGCTCTTGGCCTGTGGAAAATTGTACGTACTGTTCGTAAAAAGCATAACGGCTTCAAAGGAAATTTTTCATTGCTCAGGGTATTTCTGCTGTTTAATATAATTGAGCTTGTCCTGCTGATGTTTTCGGGTATCGTTGGTTCCGGAGGAACCAACATGATATCACGCTATATTGTGCTTAACTCAATATTGCTTTTCCCCTTCGCCATCTGGCAATTGACAGATCTTAGGAAATATATATTGATAGGGGGCTCTGTTATTATTATTGTTGTAAATATGGTATGGAGCTTCTATTACCAGCAGGCATACCGCGAAGATACCTACGAAGTTGCTGAGCTTACTAAGCGGCTGATAGATATAAATTACCTTGAGCCCGGCGACAAAATTTATTTTGAAATGGTGCAGGGTTACTACGATATTTATCCGCTCCAGGTTATTTCTAACGACCCGGCAAGGTTTAACAGTGATACCATTCCCACTTTTTTTGCGGTTGACCCGCCTGTTTCAAAAAAGATGTCAAAGAAGAAGCGGGAAGAAGAACAGCTTAAACTGAACATTCTTGAAGTAAGGAAGTTCATAGAAGAAAAGAAAATAAAACTTTTTATCGTAAGAAGCGATCTTCTTATAGATAAACTGAATAAACTCAGCTACAAGTCAGAGACAATCGGGGATTACAGGATCTTCTATATATCTGATAGCAAGATTTATTACAGACGCGGTGGTGATAAGGACTCAACCGGCAAACACATTGCACCAATTACTAATGGCAGCAAACAATTGGGTGCTGATGAAATTTCATTCGGCAAAAAGATTGTGCTAAATGAATTCCGCATCGATAATTCAAACTTTGGAATGAATCCGCAGACAATAACACTCAGGTGGCAGATCGCCGATGCCTCAATTCTTGATAGCCTCAACTCTGAAGCTGAAGAGTTCGGCAGGTATAAAACCCATTTGCAGCTTACGCCAATTGATAACGATACAGCCGCATTTGATACATACGCCAATATTTTTTCCGAGCGTAATGTTGAAGAGTTCTTTGATACCGAAGAAATAAAAAATATACTTATCCTTAAGCCGTTTGCGATGCTGAATTATTCCGTAAAATTTAAATCATCACCATTTGAAAGCGGGCTGTATGACGTGCATTTATCGGTGTATGACGAAGTAACAAAAGACGAGCTTCCTGTTTATATTGGTGATAGCGTCTACGTTCACAAGTATGAATTCGTAACGCAAAATGACAGTGTAAAAATTGACTCAACAACACTTACAAAAAAGATCAAGCAGCACAGAGAGCGATTTACTAAAGATCCCTATTATCCTATAGGCAGAATTATTGCAATGTTCCCCAATGTGAATTACAACGCACTGATGAAAAAATCTACTGATCTTTCACAGGTAATTATCCGCAACGGATTTATGCTCCCGTTTTTAAACCGCTACCAGGGCGACCATATGCTTGATATAGTTTTCACATACTTTTAGTATTCTGCAATAATTATTTACATTCGGGAACAATTCCCCGCACAAACAGTAAAACCCTTATAAACAGAAATCACATAAAATTAAAATCAGGTAAAATGAGTAAAATTCCTTTAAAATCAGGCTTTCTAACACTATCGCTAATTGTAATTATGGCGCTCGGTAATATTTCTTATTCCGGCAATAATGGACTTGGCGTTGGAGAATCTTCGCCAAACCCGGAATTTCTATATGAAAATAATTATGACCTGACTGCCGGCTTAAGGACCACAACTCAATTATACAATTACAAAGAAGACAAAATACTTCTTATAGCGTTCCTGCCTGAGATATCATCAAAGAACAATTATGCGGAAGTAATGACCTCTGCATTTGAAACATACTTTGCAGATGGTATGGCTTTTGGTGAACCGTATGAGTGGCAGTTCCACCGCAAGAATTTAAAAGTCCTTATAGTTACCAATAATGATCAAACAACAGTAAGGGAATACCTGAACAATAATGGCTATGATTTTGATATGGCGCCGGATGTAAATATGGATATGGCGAATTCATTTGGTATATCAAAGTGGAATTCAGCCTCTGATGGTGCGTTTGTATATGTTGTAAACAGAGACAACAGGATAACCTATGCAAGCCATGATTATAAAGGCGAAGGCGAAAAATTACGCACTGTACAGAAAGAGCTCTTTGCCCAGTTAAACATTGATGACCCGAACAGTAAACTGGTATTTAATGATAACTTACTTTTCCCCGGTGATAAAGCAATAGATTTTGACTTCACATATACTTCACTTGGTGAAAACACACCATTTGCACCCGGAGTTGAAGGCAAACTAAGTGATTATTTCGGAAGAAAGAATGTAATCATTGCGTTTTACCCTGCTCCTTTCAGCATGAGCTGCGCAATGGAATTGACCAAATTTGATGCATTTGCCGAACAGCAGACCCTGCAGAGCATATCGAATAGTCAGTTGGGTACAAGCGAAGATGTTGAAATACTTATGATAAGCAATTCCAGTATAGAGCTGCTTGATAAATGGAAGAATGATATGAAAGTTAAGAATGTTAAGCTAGTTGCAGATATGTTCGGAGCGATATCATCGCAATACAGGAGTTTTAATTCACTCGGTTATAATAACAGAACACTATTCATAATAAATAAATCCGGAATGATATCATACATTGACTGGAATTACATAGTTAATGAGCAGGATTTCGGTATGGTAAAGGATCACCTTGAACTGATAAGTGAAAAATAATTTTTAAAGCATCAATTTCATAAAAACATCCCCCAGGATAAAACAAAACCCCGCTTAATAAACGGGGTTTTTTATTTCGCTCTACTAAGCAGAATTTTCAATTATCTTTTATATTCACTTAATTTTCTTCAAATATCCATTAGGATTAAAACTCATCAAAAACTTTTCTTTTGACTTATCAACTTCAAACTCGGGGTGGGCCGGCAGGAATTTTTCCATCGCTTCCATGGGACCCGGACCCTGACCGAAACCTGAATATACAGGGTGACCGTTTATGTTCGAATCTTCAACCACCAAATATTGCCCCGTGGTTACAAATCCATGATAAAGCTTAAGCTCTCTATAAACATGGTCACATGTATGGTCTGAGTCGAGTATTACCATTACGCGCTTTTTATCTTTGATCATATCTTTGACTTGCGCAAGAATTTCATCGGAAGTACTGGAGCCCATCAGGTACTTAATTCTCGGATGCTGCGGCATATCGGGCATTGCATCAACATCAATTGTGATAATCTCACCATCAAGCCCCATCATATCAAACAGTTTTGCGTAATATAATGTACTGCCGCCGTGGAATGTGCCGCATTCAATTATTACATCTGGTTTGGTTTCCCAAAGTATTTCCTGGTAAATCCAAAGGTCATTTGGGCATTTAAATACCTTTTTGCCCATAAAATATGTTTCGGCCCATACCTTGCTGTAATAATATTTAGCGTGGAATTCCTCTTCAATATTTTTAGGCGGATCAATAACCCTGTTAATTCTTGCAAGTATTCGTTTAAAAAATATCATTATTTTTATGTAATATTTTGCGAGGAGCAAACCGACGTTTACCCCGTTGGGGAAGCAATCTTAAAAATGAATGAGATTGCTTCGACCGCTAAAGCAGACCCGCAAATAAATTTTAGTATAAATTTCCCTCACCAAACTTCCGGGCACTGCCAGTCAGGCTCAAATCCATAATCTTTCCGTTTTCAATTCTGCCGTTCACCAGCAATATCTCACCGCTTTGCACTTTTATTTTCACAGGTGAGCTTATCCCCTTTTTCAGCATGCCAATAACACCCGTTGAAATTATCCCTGTGCCACAGGCTAAAGTTTCACGCTCAACTCCCCGCTCATACGTGCGCAGCCGGATTGTGCCATCAGGCTGAATCTCAGCAAAGTTAACATTCCCGCCCCGCGGATCAAAATCCTTATGGAACCGAAGCATCCTGCCCAAATTATCAACATCAAGTTTATCCATATCCGTACAGTTAAGGTAAAGCTTATTAATATCCTCGTTGATAAAAAGTATTATATGATCTGAACCAACGTTAGTATAGCTTACATTAAACGGTTTTCCTGCATCATCAGTGATCCTGATATCGGTCCGTACTTCTTTGGGCTCAGGAAAACCTATTGTAACTATTTCATCACTTACAATTTCAGCGGAGTAAACATCATCAACAGCTTCAAGTGTGAATTTACGTTTATCTGTAATACCATTTTTGTATGCGAACATAGCAATACATCTTGCGCCATTGCCGCACATTGCGCCAAAGCTGCCATCACGGTTGTAATAATTCATCCTTACCGCGGAATTTTTGTTTACAGGCTCATCAGCAAAAATAACGCCATCAATTTTGGGGAAATTCTCATTGCAAAGCTTTATGGTAAGCTCCATCTGCTTATCAAATGCTATTTTTTCTGTGATGTTATTTATCATCACAAAATCATTCCCCGCGCCGCTGTATAATTCGTATTTCATTGCTTCTTATCATTCCCGCGAAAGCGGGAATCTATTTACATTTCTAATTCAGTTATTCTAACAGAACAAATTTAATACATTTAATGTCACAAGATTCCGGCAATTTGTAATTTGGAATTTGATATTTGACATTGTGCTTCTAAAAGACTCCCCTGTAATTCGTCTGCCTTGTAACTTTTACATCCTGCAACTGCGGGGCTTTTATCCTTAGCTCGAACTTATATCCTCTGTAAATGCCTGTGGGTACCCAATTAAAACTCATTTCCCAGCAATGCAGGTCGCGGTACAAAGTAATGTACGGAGTTGAGAATTGCTGCTGGAATATATCATACCCCGCCGAAAATGTTATTTTCCAGTTCCTGGTTAAATTAAAATTCAGGTTACCGGATATATTTGAAAATTTTGTAATTACACTCGGGTTAGGCTTACTAATGCTGTAATTATAATTTAGGGTAACTGACCATGGAATGGAAAAATCTATGGGCTTATCGCCATACATGCCAACGTACTCACTTTCCTGTGTACTGGTTTCACTCAGCTCTTCTTCAGCTTTGGTTGAATCAACTTCATCAACAATTTCGCCCCCGGCAAGTGTAGTAGAAAGTGATATATTAAAATTGGTAAGCTGGGCTATTTTTTTATCTTCATTCCATAGGAAACGGTTTACCCTGCCCACTCCATCAACATACTTGTATAAATTGAATGACGCGCTGCCGCCTATGTTCAGGAAGTCACCTATCTGCGTGCGGTAGCTTAAACCGAGCTCACTGAATCTTAAGCTATCAGCGGCAAAATTATAATTTATTCCTGCGCTTAAATTCAACAACTGGAATTTTTTATCAGTTGAATCAGTATCCTTAACCTTCATTTCAAATACATTACCTACCGAAAAATTCAGCGCCTGCTGCTCGCCAATTGGCGCACCGCCGAATACTTCACGCTCATAAATGGAATATTTCACTTCCTGACCGAATTGATTTGTGTATGTTTTGTACGCATTCCACTGCGGCTCACTGAAATCAGGTGTATAACTGTAAGTAACCGCCGGAGTTACCGTATGTCTGAAGCCGCGAACTCCGAATATTTTTGTGTTAAACAAACCTATAAGCCTTGTTGTTAAAGTTACACCTGTATTAAAATACCTGAATGCTTTGAATCCCTCCACGTTATTTGTAGTTACCGTGCTATCAGCCGGATTAAAAGTTTTCTCTACGGATTTATTATACCAGATTTCTGTGTAATTAAAGAATGGCGAAAAACTGAACTCCGATACCTTTAACGGCGCGTTAATATTTACAGCCTGTCTTAAACCGCCCCTGGTGTTCCTGTTAAAATTACCGTCAATAATTGCAGAATTGACCAAACGCTTCTCATCAATATATTTGAACTGCGAATTATATGCATATGATATCTGTTCATACCACTTTGGATCAAGCAAAGATGAATTCTCGCCGCGGAACGGGAAAGTCTGGCTTCGGTTAAATGAAACAAGCGGAATGGTCTGTAATATTTCGCCTGTCGTTAAGTTCTGGTCACGGGAATAATTCAGTGTCAGTGAGTTCGGCGTACCTTCCCAGAATTTACTCAGGGTCACATTTGATAAAGCATTCTGCCTTAACAGGTCATCAAGATTATTTGTAGAGGTATTGTAATAATTTTTGCTGCTTAAAAAATTTACATTCGCGTTAAGCGTTGTTGTTGGATTAATTGTCTGGTTATGATAAACTCCTATACGCCATTCATCGCTGAATGTTTTATCGTTATCGGTCAGTTCACCAAGTCTTATTCTGGAGCCGCCAACATCAACGCTCCCCGAAAGTTTATAACGCAGCACATAACGGAAGCGTGAGCTGAGGTCGATTCTGCCCTTTGTGTAATAATTGCCCTGCAAAGCAAGATCGATATAATCATTGATTGCCCAGAAGTAACCGAGGTGCGATAGATACCTGCCATATGTCGGGTCTTCGCCGTATGCCGGGGGTATAATGCCGCTTGAGCGGCCGGAATGATTTGGAAATATACCGAACGGCAATGCAAATATTGGAACATCATCAATGAACAGGTAAACGGGTTCAGCTATGACCTTATCACCCTGTATAATTTTTAGCTTCGGACTGCCGAAATAATAATCAGGCTCAGCTTTATCGCAGGTTGTGTATCTGCCATTCTTTATGAAGAAAATATCCTCATCAACTTTTTTGATCTTCTCGCCAAGGTAATACCCGCCTTCAAGCTCGGTTGAACCCATATCAATAACACCTTTACGGGTTGAAAAATTGTAACGCAGCTTGTTGGCATCGTATCTTTTGGAGCCTTCCATGAATATTGGCATGCCGATAAATTTGCCGGGTTTATTTGTATCGGGTATTCCGTTGGCTTCCATTATAGAGCTTTCCCTGTATAGAGTAATTCGCGCGGCTTTCAGGTCATACTCTTTATGCTTAAGCTGGGCATCGCCGTAAAGCATAAGCTTATCACCTGATACATCGAATATTGCAGAATCACTTGCGGAGTATTCTATAATAGCGTCAATATCACCCGTGCGGGTTGAATCAATTGCGCTTTTTAATGAATCATTGATCGGGACATAAAGGAGCGAATCACCGTTTTGCTGTGAGTATGTATTTGAGAATGCTAATGCAATTAGTATTATTATTGAATATTTCAAGTTCTGCAATTTTATGGCCCCTCCCCTTCGGGGAGGGATAATCCCGCTTTAGCGGGATTGGGTGGGGTCATATACTAACCCACCCGCACAATTCTTCAAGATACTTCTTATCAACTTCATCAAACATGTTAAGGCTATCGGAATCAACATCAAGCACGCCGGCAACATTATCACCATTAAATAACGGAATCACAATTTCGCTTCTGGATAAACTACTGCAGGCAATATGCCCCGGGAATTTATCAACATCGGGTACTATTATCGTTTCACGCCGCAGAGCGGCTGCGCCGCATACGCCTTTGCCCATCTGGATTCTGGTGCAAGCAAGCGGTCCCTGGTACGGACCCAGAACAAGCTCACCATTTTTAATGGTATAAAACCCAACCCAGAAGAACCCAGGCATATTATACTTTAACACGGCGCATATATTAGAAAGATTCGCAATTACATCAGTTTCATCTGCAATCAATGCCTTTATTTGCGGAAGCAGTTGTTCATACCGCTCCGCTTTGGTGATATTATCGTCTATTTTAATTTCTTCTGACAATGTATTGATCAAATACTTTTAACTTGCAACTTGAAACCAGCGACTTAAATTCCGCAATCAACAATCCAAAATCCGCAATTCCCTACATCCCCATCTTATCTGCTATACCAACAATTGCATTCTTTGTGAATTCGATATGCTCTTCAAGCGGCACACCTAGTCCCGCTGCGCCGTTAATAATATCATCACGGTTCACGTTGCGCGCGAATTCTTTCTTCTTCATCTTTTTTACAACTGATTCCGTTTTAACATCAGCAAGTTTTTTTGTGGGCTGCACAAGCGCGCAGGCTACAATAAACCCGGAGAGTTCATCAACCGCAAAGAGCGTTTTTTCCATCAGCGAGATTCTTTCAAACCCGGTATAATCAGCATGTGAAAGTATCGCGCGGACTATTTCATCGCTGTAACCGCGCTCTTTTAAAATTGCGCTTCCTTTTATGGGGTGTTCATCTGCAGTGGGGTGAATTTCCCAATCGAAATCATGAAGAAGTCCCACGGCCGCCCATTTATCTTCATCCTCGCCGTACTTGCGGGCATACTGCCGCATTGCCTCAGCCACGGCATACATATGCTTGCGCAGGTTTTCGTTCTTCACAAACTCATGGACTATTTCTATTGCTTTATCGTATTCTGTCATAATTATAAATAATAATTGCACGCAAAGACGCAAAGACCGGTTTACCCCTTTGGGGCAAAGAAAAGATATCATTTGCGAGACTGCTTTAGCGGTCGAAGCAATCTCAATAAGGAAACGCAAAATCAAACCTTAATGACAACTAAAGATTGGAGTCAGTCTTATCAGAACTAATCAACTCTTTACACTCAATTCACTCAACACACTCAATACACTTACATACACATCAACCCTTTGCGCCCTGGCGATTGAAAAAGAAATCTACAGTTCTTTCTTCGAAACTATATTCAGATCTTTATCAAGCTCGTAAAATATCGGCACGCCGGTGGGAATTTCAACTTTAACAATCGCTTCGCCGGACATCTTTTCGAGGTGCATAATAAGCGCTCTAAGGCTGTTACCATGGGCAACGATCAGAATATTTTTTCCATCGCGAAGCATTGGCTCAATTTTTTTATAATAATAAGGCAGAACCCTTTCTGCGGTATTTTTCAGGCTCTCGCCTCCCGGAGGGGGAACGTCAAAGCTTCTGCGCCATACGTGAACCTGATCTGCCCCGAACTTCTCGCGGCACTCATCTTTATTCAACCCCTGCAGGTCACCGTACATTCTTTCATTCAGTGCTTCATCACGTTCGCAAACAAGGTGTTTAAATCCCGCTTTTTGAGCAGCTATTTCATATGTCTTGGTAGCTCTTTGAAGCACAGAAGAAAATGCTTTATCGAAGGTCATTCCTTTGATCTTTTCGCCTGCCGATTCTGCTTCTTCTTCGCCTTTGGGTGATAAGGGAATATCTATCCATCCTGTAAAACGATTTTCAAGGTTCCATTGTGATTGTCCGTGTCTGATAAGTACTAAATTGGGCATAATCCTCTGTATTTTTTTAAATTTTCAAAAATAATAAAGTTCAATATAAGTCTTAGAAAAATAGGGTTAAATACCCTAAATTTTCAACAGTTCTTTTGTGGAAATTGCACATACATCAGTGAATTTTCGAAGAAATTTATTTCTTCTGCATGTTTACTGAATTATTGATATTTCCCGGGTGCATAATTCCGAAACAACCGTGTAAAAATTTACTTGCCCAGGGGATTTAGGCAAAGTATTTTTGTTGAAAATGTTTACTTATTCAAGAGGAGGTATTATGGCAGCGAAAGGATTCATTCTTATTGGATTAATTATCCTTGGCGGCGGATTAGTTTGGGGATATTTAACATTGGACTATATAAACAATTCAGTCAAGACCGAAGGCAGGGTTAAGCAGGTTTTAAAAAGGCATAGGAGTATTACTCCTGTATTTGAATTTACTGTGAAAGGAAAAACCTACGAGTTTGAAGGTACAAACACCAGATCTGACGCGTATGAGTTAAATGATAAAGAAACTATATACTATAATCCCGCGGATCCTAATGACAACCGGACCGGCAATTTTATGAACCTCTGGTTCATGCCTGTATTTCTTACCGGTTTTGGCATAATCCTGAGTGCTGCGGGACTTGGAACATTATTATTTTCAGGAAAGAAAAATCCGCCATTTACTGTTAACAGGCAGATGTAAAGCAAAATTAACATTACGGTTTTGTTATAATAACAAAAGACCCCTTTATGGGGTCTTTTGTGCAACTGTTTTTGATCTCAATCAGTGACCCGCAATTTCATTTTTGTTTCCTGATTTCATAATATTACTGAACTCATCATCAGTAAGAAATACGGGACTGTAATCTGAACCGGAAAGTCTTATGCTTTTAACAAAAGCTCTCAGGTGGCTTTGTGCAGCGCTTTCCATAAGAAATATTACCTTCACTATGTATTCATCTTCCTGGTAGCGGATCCTTTCGCGAAGCTGGGAAATATGTTTTTCCTTTATGTATGCCGCTGCTTCCAAAGCAGCCAGATCGCTGATGCAGCCTTTGACTGTCAATTCATCATATATTTTCTGTATCTCCCTATCCGGGTAAGAACCTGCATTTGTATTGGTATTATAATCAAATCCGTAGTTATCCATTATTCTTTCAACGCACCAAACATGTTTTGCCTCGCGAAGCTGAACCTTATTAAAAACACTAAGTGACCATCTTTCGTAAAATTCACCGTAAAGGTCATAAGCCATTTTTTCTTCCTGGTATAACTTCAGGAAAAGCTCTTTATCATTTTTTATATCAGATGAATAACCGGCTAAACAGCTTGATAAGAGTATCCCGATAATCAGAATAAATTGTTTCATTTTGCACGCTCCTTTTCTGAGCTAACAGTTTCTGAACTGAATCTTAATACAAATCTAACTCATTACAGGACTTTTAACAATGACAAATGTCAAAAAAAAGTATGATAAATCTCATAAAATTATATGGTTAAGGTTGTATTAAGTTGTTAAGAACCTAACATAAATTCAAAATGAAATGCCCGGCCTTAATGAATAAAGACCGGGCTTTAACTTGACCCATTTGAATGAATTTGCAAAATCAATCCGTCAGTGCCGGATTTTGAAAATAGCTCCGCTATTTTATTAGTCCCGTTACTCGGGATTTCAAAAATGACTTCGTTACTTTATCAACATCATTTTCTTTACATCCCTGAAGTTTCCGGAAGTAAGCTCATAGTAATAAACTCCGCTGGAATATCCGGATGCTTCAAAACTCACTTCGTAGGAACCGCCACTGAGATCCTTTTTTAAAAGTTCTTCAACCACACTGCCTAAATTGTCATACACAATAAGTGCTGTAAATCCCGCAGCAGGCAGATCAAAATTTATAGTTGTAACCGGGTTAAACGGATTTGGATAATTTTGCCCGAGTGAAAATCCTTCCGGAACTTCCGTTCCGTTAGTCTGAATTGCAACCGGCATGCTCCACCTGCTAACCCTGTTAACGGTCGTTCCACTTGCAGTGGTAAAACTGCCGCCTGCATAAATGATATTAGTATAAACAGCAATTGTCAATACATCGTTATTCATTCCGCTGCCGTAAGCTGCCCAGTTTGTTCCGTTCCATGCAGCTATACGGTTTGCACCAACTCCGCCTGCTGAGGTAAATCCGCCGCCCGCCAGTATAAGTCCGCCATAACCGAAAAGCGCATCTACAGAGCCGTTGACACCTGTACCCAGATTGCTCCAGCTTCCAGTCCATTTTGCAATTCTGTTAACACCAACGCCTCCTACCTGCGTAAAATCACCGCCTGCATAAAGTTCGTTATTCATTACTGCAAGAGAAAATACTTCATTGTTCATACCAAGCCCAAGTGATGACCATGTTGTACCATTCCATTTGGCTATCCTGTTGGCGCTGATACCGCCTGCGGTTGTGAATCCCCCGCCAACAACAAGTTCATTGCTATACACCGCAAGCGCATGCGCATGTTCATTCAATCCAAGTCCGGGCTGCTGCCATGCCGTACCGTTCCACCTGGCGATCCTGTTCAATCCATTATTGGTGAACCTGCCCGCCGCATATATCTGGTTACTGTATAACGCAAGTGCGAGCACGTCATCGTTAAATCCGTTATTGGAACCAAAGAGCAGCCAGTTGGTTCCGTTCCATTTTGCAATGCGGGTTGCTGATACTCCGCCCACCTGCGTAAAACTTCCGGCAACTATAAGTTCGCCGTTAAAAATTAACATTGCGTATACGCTGCCGTTTGTACCAAGTCCAAGCGGCGACCACGTTGAACCGTTCCACTTAGCAATGCGGTTTGCACCAATACCTCCAATTGAAGTAAAGTCACCGCCGACAATAAGCTCCCCGTTAAATACTACTGATGAATAAACGGAATTGTTTGCGCCGGTGCCAAGTGCGGTCCAGCTTTGTGAAATTAAATTTGTTGTGGTGAATGTCAGAAAGAATAGCAGTAATGCAGCAGCAAGCAATTTGAATATTAAATTTGCTTTCATAAGTCCCCCTTTGATTATGAAATAATTTAAAATTGTTATTTAGCTAAGATAGTTAGCAATATTAGGTAAGTAAAGAGGAAAATCATAGCTATAATAATTAGCTGTAATACAGTATTATAAATTGTTAATTGCTGGTTTTAAATAAGTTAAAGCCAATGAAACTGACTTATGTCTTTGAGGTATTAAACTTCCGTGTAAAGTAAAAAGCCTTCCATGGGGAGCGGAAGGCTTTATTTACTGTTTTACAGCCTGCAGGTTATTACTGTTTTAACCTGCATATATTTTCAATGTGAAGACGGTTACGGTCTTACGCGGTATGGTGTTCCAACTGCATCACTTGCGAATTCAACCGGCGAATCATCAAACAATGATTTGCGTGTTGATGCGCTTATGAATCCGTTGAACTTACCGCGGTTATGACTAGCGTGTATTGTGAATGTTTTATCGAATGTTCTTAACCAGCCTGAACCGCTGGGTGTCTCGCTTGTCATTACAAACGGTTCCCTGTGGAATCCGAAGTTGCGTTTGCCCCAATGCCATGCAACTATATCCTGTTCTGATTGTGATGATTGTGTTGTTACAACAAACCTTACCTGGTCACCTGCATTTACTTCCGGTATTCCGGCGCCGTTCCAGTTTGGATGTCTTGTTATAAATATGTTCTGAGTAAAATCAGGTCCTGCAAATGTATATGTCAATGTGCCGTTCACGTAAACCTGTATCTGCTGCATCTGCACATAGTCATCACTGTTCTGTGGTGATGTTGTTCTGCCATCAACCATCGATACTTTATACAATCTCCAGTTCTGCCTTGGGCGCGGATTGTTATTTACTCTTCTGAAAATTGCAATTCTTTTGAATTCCTGTGTATACGGTTTAAATATTGTATCAACTACACCGCCAACCAAACCAATTATTACATAATTTCCGGTTATGGTTCTTGTAATATTTGCATACTTTAGGCTGTCGCCTTCATTAGTAATAGTTACTGTTGCGCTTGATCCCGTTACTATTCTGCCCCACCTCATCAATGAATCAATGGGTGTATCGCCATCAATATCACCAACTGCGCCGCCGTCATCAAAATCTGTAATTTCTGATCTCATTAGATTATCATCATCATCAGAACTGTTTGAGTAACCGTTGGTTACCACTTCTGTGATAAACTGGTCATCTGTTTGTGTATCTTCTACCGAATTATCGTTACATGCTGCCATATATAGTGAAAATACCGCCGCTATGGCAAGAAAAAGCACTTTTTTTGATGGTTTTAATAATTTTAACATTTTTTTGTCTCCTTTAGTATTATTTGTGATTTTATTCAATTTTTGATGTTTTTTTGTACTTTTCAGGTGGTTATAACCCTTTTGTACCTATAAGACAGCCTTTTGTTGAAAAGGTTTAATGGTTAAAGTAATAAATACTAAGCTCATCAATTACAATTTATAACATACAAACAGGAACTAACCCGCTATTTTAGTCAGTTATCTAAGTGCAATACCGGAACTATGAAAAAAACTATACTGATATTATTTATCGTGTTACAATTCTGCACTTTGCAGATCTTTGCTCAATTCACCAAAAGCCAGGTAGATGAGCTGACCGCGAAGGGAATTGCAGCCGCAATTGAACCGGAAAACCCGGCAATAAAAAGTAAAGCGGGAGAGCTTACCGGTGCATACAAAGAAAAAGAATACATCCAGAATGTATGCGCTGTTTTCGATAATCTTTACAGGAACTGGAACTACCAGCGTGACCCCGGGGGAATGGAATATTTTGAAAAGGCAGGTGTATCGGTTTACACTTACACGGGTGATTGTGATGACTACGCTACATTAATGATATCGCTTATTAAATCCCTGGGCGGTGAAGGAAGGATTGTGTGTGTATCCGGTCATGCTTATCCTGAGCTGTATCTGGGCAAAGATCTTTCAGAAAGTGAACTGGACATATTTAAGGAGAGTATTAACTCATACTACGAAAATAAGGGCTCAAGAACCCGAGCGAAGTATTTGAACTATCATACCGATTCCAATGGTTCCGTTTGGCTGAATCTGGATTACCAGGATAGATACCCGGGCGGAAAATTTGTTGAATATTCCCCTGATGCTGAGCATCTTGTTATTTACTCCGATGGAAGTTATGAACTGGCTTACCTCAATAAATAAAATGCATAGGATTGACTAAATAAAAAACGCAGGGCTGAATATTCAGCCCTGCGGTGATAACCATATTGTTAAATTGGGGGTTTAATTGATATGGCTTAATATTTTATTTAACTAAGATCATTTTCTTTACATCTGTAAAATCTTTCGCTTCAAGCCTGTAGAAATATACACCGCTTGCCAGGTTAGCCGCGTTAAAATCCGCATTATAAAAACCAGCATTTAAGTTTTGGTCCACAAGCCTCATAACTTCCCTTCCGCTGATATCGTAAATTATTAATCTTACGTCACCTGCTTTCGGTATCCCAAATTTTATGTTTGTTACCGGGTTAAACGGATTCGGATAATTCTGGTCAAGCGAAAACGCTGTTGGAATATTTCCACTTATTGGCTGAATACCGTTTGGATCATCCCCGGAAGTTTCACGGATAATTATTCCCCTGCCGTAAGTTGCCGCAACTATATAAAACCTACCTGCATTCGCGCTATCAATATAGCTGAGCTCGGTAATTACCGTTGCATCAGGCATTCCGTTATTCCACCTGTGCCAGTTGGTGCCGCCGTTTGTTGTGCGGTAACAGCCAAGCTGCGTCCCGAGGAAAAGTCTATTTGGACTGGTAGGATGAACAACTATATCACTTAACGGTACATCGGGAATGTTGCCTGTAATATTGCTCCATGTAACACCCTGGTTAGTTGATTTGAAAATTTTCTGCGTAGGCGTACCTACTCCGTTCATCACCGCATATACATCGTTAACGCTATACGGATGCACACCAATCATTCTTACATTCTGATTTGAAGGCAGACCTGTTGAACGTTCTTCCCACACGCCGTTATCAAACACCCGCACTTTTGCACCTGCTACAGGCGGCGTAGCGTTAAGGCAAACATAAACCAATCCGCCGTTTTTGGAAACATTAAAGTTCAGAATTGAAGAATCAGGGAATGGAGTATTATTGAGTTTGCTCCAGCTTACCCCGTTGTTTGAAGTTCTGTATATATGTGCTCCCAAGTTTGTATAAAATCTCGCAGGCACGTTTCTATCACACCGCATCTTTGTATATGAAGTACCTGCCGGGTCGAATACAGGATCAGAGACCTCTGTCCAGTTCATACCAAAGTTGGTAGAAGTAAACCGCTTCCACGCAAATGCTCCGCTGTAAGCGCCGCTTGTCATAAATATCCTGTTCGAGCTAAAGGGGTCAATTGCTACACCGCTGCCGTCACCGGCAAGCGTCTGGGTCCATGTTAAACCACCGTTGGTTGTAACACACATACCGTTATCTCTTGAGCCTCCCGCAATAACACTTGTGTTATTTGAACCAACCGATAAATTTACAAACTGCGTAACAGGAAAAATATTTGTATTACTTACCCAGTTTAAACCCGCGTTTGTTGAATAACACATTCCGCCGTCATTGCCGGCATAGACCTCATTGCCGTTCTTCCAAACAATTGCATGCTGGTCAGCGTGAATTTCCGGCGATAGATTCCTTACCCAGTTCTGTCCGCCATCGGTTGTTCTCCACATTCTTATTCCGCCGAAAAGTACAACGTTTGAGTTTGTTGGAGATGCCGCTATAACGTTATCATAATTTCCCTGACCGCCCAGTACGTTTGAATCAGGGGAAACATTGAACCAATTTGCGCCGAAATTAGTTGATTTAAATACTCCAAGCATCGCATCGTTGCTATCAAGCTCAACACCGGTGTATAACATCATAGGGTTTGCCTGGCAAACTGAAATTGAAATTCTGCCAACTTCACTCTGCGGAAATCCGCTGCCGTTTGTACCAATTGCAAAAAAACTCTGACCCGCATTGGTTGATCTTCTCATTCCGCCATGATAGGTAACATAAACATAATTGTTATTGCTTGGGTCAATTGCCAGGTCATAACAAAATGAATTAGTAAGTACCCTTGTCCATGAATCTCCTGCATTAGTTGAGCGATAGTAACCATTAACTGTTACCGCATGAACTATATTCGGATTATGCTCTGAATATCTTATTCTTGAAAATCCCTCCGGTGTTGGAGACATTGTTATCTGGGTCCACGAATTTCCTGCATTTGAAGTTCTCCATAAACCTGTTCCCACTTTCTGGTAGCTTGGTGAACCTGTGTAATACTCACCTGTACCTACCAATATAGTATTGTTATCATTAGGGTGTGTATCAAATGAACCAATTGCCAGCGTATTCAAATCGTCGCTAAGCGGTATCGGGAATGCTCCCCAGTAACCCCATAAGCCGCCGGTTGCTGTAGCAACCCTGATGGAAGAGGTGTTATCAACTTCAACATCAAGTATCCTGCCTGTATATTTTGCCACAGACTGGTCATCTTTCATTCCATAGGGTCCAATTACACGCCAGTCGTTAACTATAGGTGCATCAATTTCATTTTCACTGGGCACACTTTTTACATCATTCCACATTCTGTTATATACATCAGGCGGAATATTCTGTCCGTATGGATAGTTCCAGTCAGCGAAGTACTGTATTTCGTCTTTGTATGTTTCCACACCTCTAACCCGCTTTGTGATAGTGTAAAGTTCTGCTTTGTTAGAAACAACCTCACCAATTGCTGTAATTCCGGGCAGCCAAATTACTGCTGCAGAAAGCACTATGGTGAAAAATGCCGTTATTGATTTTCTATATTTCATTTTTTATTATCCGGTTATTTTATTAGTTATTTTATCAAAATCATCTTTTTTACATCTGTAAATCCTGCGGTTTCCAGGCGGTAGAAATACACACCGCTTGTTAAACCCGATGCGTTAAAATCAACATTGTATTCACCAGCATTTAGATTTTCGTTAACAAGTATTGCTGATTCTCTTCCAGTAACATCGAACACTGTCAGTTTTGCAAATCCAGTTTTGGCAATTTGCAGTTTAATATTGGTTGTTGGATTGAATGGATTCGGGTAATTCTGGCTAAGCGAATAATTTTCGGGTACATTTCCTGAGATCGGTTCAATGCCTATGAATCCGCCGCCGCTGTTTGTTGTATTTACTATCGCCCCGTCTGATCCGCACATCCAGCCAATCGAAGTGCTGCCAGGTGCAAATTCAATATCCTTCATTGAAGTATTTGGTAGGACAGTATTCTGCTCATACCATGTCGCTCCGCCATCAAGGGTTTTGTATGTGTTATCCCAGTTGGATGCATAGCCAATATTTGCATTTGCCATGTAGAAAGTTAGAAAATATCCCGAGGTAGGAAGATTTATATCAACCCAGTTAGCGCCTCCGTTGGTGGATTTATAAACCCTGCTATCACTGGAGGCAAAACCGGTTGTGGAGTTAACGAACTGTATCTTTTCAATCGGCCTGTCAAAAGTCTGCATAGTTTCCCAGCTGTCTCCCTCGTTGGTTGATCTTATTATTATACCTTCAGACCCCTGACCACCGCCTATCAGGTATTTTGAGGCGTTGTAATTTGTAATTGTCCTCAGCATCAAAGATGTACCCGGGTTCTTAGCTACCCAGTTATCACCGCCATTGGTGGATTTATACAACCTGCCTATATCACCGCAAACCAAACCTGTGGTCTGATTAACAAATAAGATTTCCCTGAATGACTCAGTGCCAACTGTCTTTGTGGTCCAGTCACCACCGCCATTTATTGTCTTGAAAATTTTACCTGTGAATCCGCAGCCCCACCCGGTTGAAGAATTGTAAAACGAAATTCCCCATACATTTGAATTATAACCTGCGATGGTTAATGGATTCCATGTAGTTCCGCCATTCACAGTTTTCAGCATTTTTCCGCCTGCGCAGTAAACAATGTTTTGGTTTATTGCTTCAAGGTCATAATACCAGCTGGTATTATCGGGTGTATTTTGCTGTTGCCACTGCGCAGCAGCTGAAGTGCAAATTGCCGCTATCAGAATAAGTAATTTGAAGATTTTCATTTTATGCTCCTCTTTTATTTTTATTTATTGATTTATTAATTTTTCCGTTTTTTCGATTTTCTCTAAACTCTGTGTTTCCGCTTCCCTGGTCAAACAGAAGTTCAAGAAGGTGTGAATAATACAGTTCATCCATCACCGTTTCATATGAATTATTTATAGAGTTCTTCTTACTTTTTGTTTCAGTTCCCAATTTGTTTTTGCTTCTGTTTTTCATTGCTTCTCAAAAATACTACCCGGGCACCGCTTACTTCCATTAGAACAATCCGGACATGTAACAGAATAATGACAGTTATACTGCGCAGAATTGTCGATTTGGTTGGGAGTTTAAGTGAATAACATTAAATTACACGATGTATTCAG
>JABFSP010000002.1 GCA_013140565.1 Ignavibacteria bacterium | reverse complement strand
GATGATTACTATATATTTAACATTGACTGTAAGTTTAATTTATGTATTTGTAATTTACGGCACTAAATCATTAAAATCCAATTAATATCATATCAATGAAAAAAGTATTGATCTTATTATTTCTGCTCTCATTTGGCATTTACGCTCAAAATGGTGATACTGTCACTACTTCAAGCGGGTTAAAATATATTGTAGTTAAAAAAGGTAAAGGCAAAAAATCTGAAACCGGCAAAATTGCCGAAGTGCATTACACAGGCTGGCTTTTGGACGGCAAAAAATTCGATTCCTCACGCGATAGGGGTGAGCCGTTTGAATTCACCTTAGGCGCAAAGCAGGTAATAGCAGGGTGGGATGAAGGCGTTGCCCTGATGAAAATTGGCGATGAATTCAGGCTGATACTTCCGCCGGAACTTGCTTATGGAGAAAGAGGAGCCGGCAAAGTGATTCCACCAAACGCTACTTTGGTGTTTGATGTTGAACTGCTGGGAGTACATAAACCTAAAAAATCCATAGTTGATACAATGATGAGTATTATAGTTGATAAAAATATTGATAAGGCAATTGATACTTACTGGACACTTTACAGCGACTATGAAGATAAATACAATTTCAAGGAATCGCAGCTTAATATCCTGGGGTACCAGCTTCTGCAGGTTGGATTGAATAAAGAAGCGGTCAAAATATTTGAGCTGAATATTGAGCAGTATCCGGAATCAGCCAATGTATATGACAGCATGGGCGAAGGATGCATGATCGCAGGAGATAAGAAAAACGCAATTGCGAATTACAAAAAATCGCTTGAACTTGACCCAAAGAACGACAATGCGAAGAAAATGCTTGAGCAATTGAAGGAAAAATAGTCAGGGTTACAGATGGAAATTAAAGAGCTCAATTTTCTAATAGGCAAGTGGCAGGGTTTTGGTATGGCTGTATATCCGGATATAATTCCCGTGAGTTATTCTGAAATGCTGTCGTTTGAATATGATCCGTACAAAGATCTTATTCATTTCAGCCAATTTACTAAATTTACTGATCCGGTTAAGAAAGGGGCAACCCTGCATATGGAATGCGGCTTCATAAGAAAAAGTGATGCAGGAGTAATAGAGCTTTCTAATGCCCAAAATAACGGAAGGGTTGAAGTAATGGTTTTAGATGATTCTGATCTGCACAGTGAAAGCATTGGGTTGATCTTCAGGTCAAAATTATTTGGCAATGACCCCAGAATGATAATTTCACAGCGTGAGTTTACTTACAGCAATAACAAGCTTACATATGAAATGAAAATGGCTACCATGAGAAATAAGGAACTGACAACTCACCTAACAGGTGAATTAATACGTGAGCATAATGAAATTTGAAAATAACATAGAATTTGCCATGCAGCTCGATTCAAATGATCCGCTGCATTCATACAGGATGAAGTTCCACATTCCCAGGACTCCCGCAGGTAAAGATGTAATTTATTTTGCAGGCAATTCATTGGGGCTGCAACCTAAGTCTGTGAGAGCATGCGTTGAACAGGAGCTGCTTGACTGGGAAACGATGGGTGTTGAAGGACACATGCATGCCAAACACCCCTGGCTGCCGTACCATGAATTTCTGACATCACAGACCGCTGAGCTTGTTGGCGCAAAGCCTGAAGAAGTTGTGAATATGAACTCGCTTTCTGTAAACCTTCATTTGATGATGGTATCATTTTACAGGCCAACAAAGGCGCGAAATAAAATTCTCATTGAGGCAAACGCCTTCCCATCAGATCATTACGCCGTTCAGTCACAAATTAAGTTTCACGGATATGATCCGGCCGAGTCTCTGCTGGAAATGAAACCCCGTGAGGGTGAAGTCACCATTAGGACAGAGGATATTTTGGACCGAATTGAAAAAGAGGGAGATTCCATTGCGCTTATTATGTTTGCAGGAGTTAATTATTACACCGGGCAGGCATTTGAGTTTGAAAAAATTACAGATGCCGGACATAAAAAGGGTTGTATGGTTGGATTTGATCTTGCTCACGCTTCAGGCAACTTAAAGCTTGAGCTGAATAAATGGGAATGTGATTTTGCCGTATGGTGTTCATACAAATATTTAAACGGGGGACCCGGTGCAATTGCAGGTGCGTTCGTTCACAAAAAACATTTGCTCGATATGACTATCCCCAAATTCTGGGGATGGTGGGGACAGGATAAAGCGACCAGATTCCTGATGGATCACGATTTCCGCCCGATACCGACTGTTGAAAGCTGGCAGTTAAGCAATCCCCCGATATTACAGCTTGCGGCACTACGGGCATCACTCGATATTTTCCACGAAGCGGGAATGTCGGCCCTTCGGGCAAAAAGCGAACTGCTGACGGGCTTTGCTGAGTATCTTATAAATGAAAATAATAACGGGAATATAGAAATTATTACTCCCGCAGAAATAAATGAACGCGGCTGCCAGCTTTCAATCAGGGCTAAACAAAGCGGTAAAGCGCTGCATTCAAAATTGAATGAAGCTGGTATAATCTGCGACTGGCGCGAGCCGGATGTGATTCGCATCGCACCCGTGCCGTTATATAATACATTTGCCGATGTATGGAATTTTGTGAAGTTGTTGTATTCATAAAAGAGATTCCTCGAAACCTGCGGGTTTTTAAAAAACCGGCTGGTAAACAGCAATTTAAAAAATAATTAGCCACGGTCTTTAGACCGTGGACATGAAGGTAATATTAAGCGGCTTTAGCCGCAATTGAACTATGCAAAACATTACAATCATTGGCGCCGGACTTGCCGGCTCATTACTTTCAATCTACCTCGCCAAAAAAGACTATGGCGTGAATGTATATGAACGCCGCCCTGATATGCGCAAAGCAAAAATAAGCGCGGGTAAATCGATCAATCTTGCCTTATCAACGCGCGGCATACATGCGCTGAAAGAAGTTGGGCTCTACGATGAAATAAAAAAGATCTCTATCCCTATGTACGGCAGGATGATACATTCACTTGACGGCTCTACATCGCTTCAGCCTTACGGAAAAGATATGAGCGAGTATATTAATTCCGTTTCCCGGGGAGAACTTAACAAAATGCTTATGGATCTGGCAGAAGAATTCCCATCGGTGAAATTCCATTTTAATATGCCCTGTACATCCATAAATATGGATAAGAATGAGATATATTTCAGAAATGATGAAACCGGAAATGCTGAAACAATAAAGAGTGATATCACGATTGCGACTGATGGAGCCACCTCACCGGTCAGAATGGAAATGCTGAAGATCCCCAGGTTTGATTTTAAACAGGAATATGAAAATTACGGATATAAGGAGCTTCACATTCCGCCGGATGCAAACGGTCATTTCAGAATGGAAACCAACGCACTTCATATCTGGCCACGCGGCTCATTTATGCTCATTGCCTTGCCGAATATGGATGGAAGCTTTACATGTACATTGTTCCTTGCTTATGATAAGTCATTAGGCGGTGAAAACAGTTTTGAAAATCTGAACAGCAAAGAAAAAATTCAGGGGTTTTTCGAAAAGAACTTCCCTGATGCTATTGAATTGATGCCGGAATTACTGAATGATTTTGTCAGCAATCCAACCGGTACTTTGATTACAGTTAAATGTTATCCGTGGTGCATTGAGGGCAAGCTTGCTTTGCTGGGTGATTCCGCCCATGCAATTGTTCCTTTCTTCGGGCAGGGGATGAATGCTGCATTTGAGGACTGTACCTACCTGAATGAGTGTATTGATAAATTTCCGGGTGAATGGCAGAAAATTTTCAGCAATTACCAGCAATTGCGGAAAGTTAATACTGATGCAATTGCCGATCTCGCACAGGAAAACTTCGTTGAAATGCGTGACCTTGTTGCCGATGCGCGTTTCCAGCTAAAAAAGAAAATAGAATCAGTATTGTTTAAGAAATATCCTGAAATATTCATTCCCAAATATACAATGGTAACATTTTTAAGAGTACCATATTCAGTTGCGCTGGAAAGAGGAAGGATACAGGAAACAATTCTGCATGAATTGATCGAAGGAATAAATAAACCCGAGGAAACAGATCTAAAGAAGGCGGATGATCTGGTAAAGCGCATGCTTACAAGACTTGAAATTATTTCTTAAGGCTTTCATTTACGCTTTTTAATACATCAGGGTGATTATTCCCGATCCACTCTATGAGCCCGGTTATCTCTTGTTCAAGTCTGTTGACTTTAAGCACATCATTAATAAAAAGCAGCTTTGCAAGATCTGATGCGATATTAAATGACTGTTTCTCACTCTTAATTTTAATAATGAACCTCGTAACAGCACCGCTGAATCTTTTATAAACCTTTTCACTGTCCTGCTTTTCAAGCATTTCGAATATTTTTAATCCAAGCTTTGCTGATTCTATCCAGCTGCTGCTTATGTTTATATTGTAAAGCTTCATTATCCTTTCAAGTTTTTTGATGTAAGTTTCCGCAAGCAGAAAATCAGCTTTTGTGTCTTTCCAGAATTCCTGCTCGGCTATATTAATGTATAATATTGCCTGTACGTTTGGGGAGTATATGTTGCTGAATTTGTAAGTAGATACCCTGTTCATTTCTGTAAACACAGAAAGTATGTTCTTATCTACACTTACAGAATACCTGTCCCCCGTTTTTTTCCATTCAAATACACTGCTTGAGTGCTGGTCGCTCAGCTCCAGGTACCAGCTGTTGAGAGCATCAGCCTTGCGCGAATATAATATCTGCCTGGATAGATAGTCGGAAGTTATTTCCTCAGCCGCAGGATCATTGGCGTATATCAGGAACCTCAGGTAATTCAGTTCAAATTCAATTACCTGTGTGACATCAGTATGAAGTTCTAATAATGCCGGAAAATTTCTTTTGTGAAATTCAAGGAATTCCCCGGCAAGGCTATTGTTATCACTAAATTTTCTTATCATCAAAAAACTCTCAAACACTAATTTTTCAGCCAATGAATTATTTACCCGGGCCAGCTCTTTTCCTTCTGCAAGTGCCGTTATTGATCTATCCTTATCGCGCAATATATTATAAAACAAACCCAGCTTATGATAGACCTTTAGCTGAAGATTTACAGGAATACTTTTCTTCCCTGCACTTATTATTCCACTAAGTTCGCCCACTGCTATTTCAAGATTTTTAAGTTTAAACCTGTTCATTGTCAGCTTGTAGCTCATAAGCAGACGGAACCTGGTTTTGATTTCAGTGTTGAACTTTCTT
Organism: Ignavibacteria bacterium; assembly: GCA_013140565.1. Lineage (GTDB taxonomy): Bacteria > Bacteroidota > Ignavibacteria > Tepidaquicellales > OLB5 > OLB5. Next base: position 805 of record JABFSP010000002.1, on the reverse strand, counting down.
CCCTGTTTTGATCGTACTATACTGCTGCTGAGTCTCTTTGCAGTTTTATAATAGTGATTTGCTCTGCGCAGGTCCCTGGTGAAATTGTAATAATGAAAGAGTTTCTCTGATATTTCATACAGCAGTAATTTCTGCCCGATAGATTTCTTTTGCTTTAATGTCTTTTTTTCAAGCTCAATAAGCTCTGTTCTTGCTTCCCTTAACATACCTATGGAAAATCTTCTTCTTATTTTTTCAATTTCACTCTCTCCCGGCAGTTCCTGCCACCTGAAATAGAATTCGCGAAGCTGTTTTATCAGTCTGGCTTTATGGCAGTCAAGCATTCTGCCTGTAATATTCAGCATACCGCTTAGTTCAGAATATTCCTTTTCATCAAACAAGCCCGTACTGATTTTGCGTTCAAAATATTCGATCAGCTTCAGATTTTTCTGTTCGGGTGAACCCTTTCGTTTCAATACTTTTTTTTTATACTCAGTTCTTACATTTTCCGGAATTGCGCCGTATTCAAACAGGAAGTAGTCGTTGACAAAAAACGGGTTATATTTGGAGTTTTTGAGGTCCATTAAGCATTTTTAAAAACATGCAACAAATTACATAAATTTTGATTTTTAAACAATTCAGATAAATGATATCTTTGTAAGTATTTAAAAATCAAAAAAACTCTAAAGGATTAAAAATTTCAAACACAGAAAGATCAAAAAAAATGTTCCAAAGAGGCAATTTCTTAATTTTTTCATCTATCCTTGTACTGTTCGCTTTTTATCTTGCAGGATGCGTTAATGTTGAGCAGAAAACCACGCTAAAG
>JABFSP010000244.1 GCA_013140565.1 Ignavibacteria bacterium | reverse complement strand
TTCCGCGTGACTTATACCGCTGCCTGCGCGGATTATCTGCGCGCCGCCTTCGTTAATGGGTATCCATTTTCTGTTACTTGAATCATAATGCTCAATGGTGCCTTTCAGTATAAATGTGATTATCTCAAATCCTTTATGCGGATGCTCGCCTATTGTTGAGCCTTTATCGCTCCATGCATGCGCCCAGTAAAATAGATTGGAGTACGGCAGCAGGTAAGCGGGGTTATGTGTCATAACCACGGGGCGGTTCTCCAGAATTTCGCCGTCGTTGAAACCGCCCGGAGCTTGGGATTCAAACGGGTAAATAGTAATTAACATAAATTGTTTTTTTTAAAATTATGTGTTGTTTATAAAAATTAATAGGTAATTTATAATATTGATAGATATTATTAACTATCTGAAAAAATTACCAAGCCAAATACAGCCCTGTAAGGGCGGTATATAACAGCGATGGGCGCAGCCAACGGAAAATTTGAACAAATATCAGCCCTGAAGGGGCGTAATAAATATTGAATAAAATTAATTGACTATGCCAAAGTGCGGTGTTATTGTAACTAACGCAATTCAGCATTTTTTAATTCCTCGAATCACTCTATATATATAACTATTTTTGCTTTCCTCCTTCAAAAGTCCCCTCCTTTCCAAGGAGGGGATTTAGGGGAGGTCTGAATCATAAACTAATAATTTGAGAACTAAAACAACCCGAAAAAATAAAGTTAACGTCATTACACTCGGATGTTCGAAGAACATATACGATTCCGAGGTGCTTATGGGTCAACTGCGCGCCAACGATTTTACCGTCTCACATGAAGACGATAACTCCGATGCGCCCATTGTAATTATTAATACATGCGGATTCATAGATAACGCCAAGCAGGAATCAATTAATACAATTATAGAGTGGGCAGATGCGAAAGAAAAAGGACTGGTCGAAAAAGTTTACGTTACCGGTTGTCTCTCGGAACGTTACAAACCCGATCTTGTAAAGGAAATTCCGAACATTGATGAATACTTTGGTACCCGTGATCTGCCAAGACTGCTAAAAACGCTTAACGCTGATTATAAACAGGAGCTCATCGGCGAACGCCTGCTTACAACACCCCTGCACTACGCATATTTTAAAGTATCCGAAGGCTGCGACCGCCCCTGTTCATTCTGCGCAATTCCCTTAATGCGCGGTAAGCATGTTTCAATTCCAATGGAGCGGCTTGTTAGCCAGGCAAAAGATCTTGCAAGGCAGGGAGTGAAAGAATTAATTCTGATAGCTCAGGATCTTACTTACTACGGACTTGATCTATACAAAAAACGTAACCTTGCGAAGCTGCTTGAGAAGCTCTGCGGGGTTGAGGGTATTGAGTGGATCCGCCTGCATTACGCGTTCCCGCAGGGTTTCCCCATGGATGCACTTGATGTAATCGCGCGCGAGCCGAAAATATGCAAATATCTTGATATGCCGCTTCAGCACATAACGGATAACATGCTGAAATCCATGCGGCGCGGAACAACCAAACAGCGCACTATTGATCTTGTAAACGCTATCCGCGAAAAAATTCCGGGCATTGCTATACGCACAACCCTCATTGCAGGTTACCCCGGCGAAACTTTGGAAGATTTCGAAGAAATGAAACAATGGGTCATTGATACAAAGTTTGAAAGGCTTGGCATTTTCACATATTCACATGAAGAGAATACCCACGCATATAAACTTACGGATAACGTTCCCCAAAGGGAAAAACAGCGGCGAGCCAATGAAATAATGAAAGCGCAGAAAAAAATATCGCTTGCGCATAACAAATCGCTTATCGGTAAAACATTTAAGGTATTAATCGATCGTAAGGAAGGCGATTACTTCATAGGCCGCACTGAGTATGACAGCCCCGAAGTTGATAATGAGGTGTATATTAATGCTTTTGTAGCGTCCGACCTCCAGTCTGACAAAAAAACAGTTTACCTCCGCACCGGCGATTTCGCCACGGTAAAAATCACCCAAGCGAAGGATTATGATCTGGAAGGAGTAGTACCCTGAATATCACGAACAAGGGGCCCGAACCCCTTGTTCAAATGAAAAGTCAACAAATAAAAAACCCCGAGGCTCTTTTCAAGCCCCGGGGTTTTGGTTTATTTCGGTTTGCTGCTATGCTGTTCTTATACTAATACTGCTTAGTCACTTTCTTCTTCACTGAACAATGTGCTCATACTATAGACTTCATATCCTGCTGCAGTATTTTTTTCAGTATAATCCTTATACTGCCATATATCAGTCCTGAAGTCACGTATAGGCACCTTCTCGTTACCTGCCAGAGGCTTATAATAATTCACACCATGCGGCGGAACTATTGTATTAGTCTTAGCCGTAATAACCGGTGCCGGTTCAAGATAATTTACAAATACTTCTTCCCTGTCAGAGGGTCTGACGTAATTTTTGTAAACCACAAAGTGCGGAGCCTTTGGAGCTTCAGCAACTGCAGGGGCTGCTGTTGGATCATACCACCTGGCATGCACTGAAATGTATTTTGCATATGGATCGTATGATTCACCCGGCAGCACTGCGTAATAATACGGCCCGTTGTAAATGTAACGCTGCTCTGCAGCCGTGCTTCCGGTTTTTGCGGAGCTGTGCATTATCCACACATCGCTGTACGGGGGATACCCGATCACTGCTGTGGATTGTGCATAGCCGCCACTTGAATTGATGTTTCTGTTCAGCGAAGCAGCTTCTGAACTACTCTGCGCATTTGCACCCGAAATAAAAAGAACAAACATTAATGATACTGCGAGTTTGTTTAACATAGCTAACTTCTCCTTTCATTAATAAAAATAGTTTTTATGAAAAGATAGTTCTCTTTGTACGATCCCGAAAACAGTGGTTTAGTTAATTAATTTCATAAGGAATTAATTTTTGGTAATTTATTTTGATTCCAAAAACAGTGACTTAGGGATTTTTCTTTTTCTGATAAACAAAACAAGGGGCCTGAACCCCTTGTTTTAAGCATTCGCATTTAAAATATTTTATTTTTTCATTTCACCAACATAATCAACAATCGCTGTACCTTTAAAAAGCTCACCCTTTTTATTCCTGCCGATGTAATACCACAACGATTTTCCATTCTGCAGTATGGGTGAATAATTCCAGTTATTCGGATCAATGTATTCCACCCCCTTTTTCATTTTCCAATTTTTGCACGTGTACCACTCGGCAAAATCTTTTGGCTCAAATGGTTTGCCAGTTACATTGCTGAAAACCCACTTGGTGCCGTTCCAAATGTATGCACCGAACTCAGTTATTTCAAGATCTTCAAAAGTTGCTTTTACTATTGTTTTATAAAACCAGTAATAATTCGCCGTATCATCCATTGGCTTTACCGCATAAGGCATAATTGGTGTATGCCTTACTTCAATTGCATCCGGAATATTTATCAATTCATCGGGCAGAATGCTGAAATTACCCATCATGTTGACCGGCTGAACCAGAGTATTGGTTGAAGCCACATCACTGCCAACAATTTCAAAAACAAGATCAGAAAGCCACACGCTTCCGCTGCCTTCCAATAAAACACCGTAAGCTATGTTACTGCTGCTATCGGGAACGTCAAGCACTATTTCATATTTCTGCCAGTCAGTGGTACCCTTTATCGGTCTGCTGGACATATTATCAAAAGTAAGCATAACGCCGGGCTGCTTGCCGTCAACCCGCATCCACATTCCCGCAACGCTTACAATATTTTCACTTTTGATATTTCCTGTAAGGCGCACTCTTTTGCCAAGATATTCGCCCGGCGGAACCTGCTTCATTATTGTGCCAAAGCCACTTTCAACATTCTCAATTGATTTCAGGTAATACACTTCTTTGCTGTTGTACTTCTTCATTGCGGGTCCTATTTCATAATACTTAGGCTTACTGCCGGCTAAGAACCAGCCACCCATATCACTGTTGCTTTTATTGACCTGCGAACAGGAATAACCATTTAAAAAATTAAATAATACTAAAATAAAAAATATATTCAGGGTTTTCATAATTTTTGTGATTTGTTTTTAATTTTAAAACTGCACCATTTCTTTATTTCCGCAATATATCTGTGGCAGGTACATCGTTGCCAACAACCTCTACCTTAAAATCCGAAATTGAAACCTCCCCGCTGCCCGAAAGATAAAAACCGTAAAAGATCATCCGGCTTTCCTTTGGCACATCCAGAACAATTTCGTATTTTTTCCAGTCAGTTGTTTCTGTTATTAACCTGTTTTCCATGTTATCAAACGAAAGAGTTGAACCGAAATAACTTTTCCCGGTGTGACCGCCGTCAACTCTCATCCACATGCCTGAATATCCGTATATACTGTTAACCTTGATATTCCCTGTAAGCTTTATACGTTTTTCAAAATAATCCGCAGGATAAATATTCTTTATGATATTGCCGAAACCGGAATCAATTTTAGTTGTAGAGCGGAGATAAAAAACAGATTTTCCGTTATGCAAAGCTTCGCTTTTTCCGATAACATAATCACCATGATCGTTACCCGAGTACCAGCCTTCCATATCAACTGCAGCAACTTTTTTTTCGGTTAATTCGCTGTTTTGTTTATTGCCGCATCCCGCGGTACAGATGGTTAACATACCGCCGATAACAATAATTAAACTTCCCGCTAAAAATGTGTTCGCTTTTATATTCATTATTTAATTGATAAGTCCGCTCATGTCAAACGAAACCCTACTCTCAGAAGAAGTGTTTCACATTTCACATTTCACGTTTCACGTTTAAACTCCAAACACAAACCCCGTCGTCAGCGCTTTCCACAGACCGCCGTTATATTTATTCAGGTTATAACCGCCGCCTTCGTAGTAGCCATCGTAAGTTATGACCTCAAGCGTACCATCGCCGTTCATATCAACTACCCCTTCAGCCATGCTGAAGGTAAAATTGTTCACGGTAAGCGGAATGAATTCCGAAATAATTTTCCCCTCTGCATCCATTACATATATTAGAGATGTAAAATTCGTGAAATCATTCTGCAGCCTTACGCTTACAAGGAATTCACTTTTACCTTTACCCGTAAAGCTTCCTTCAAATATTTTAATATCTTCATTCGATATTTTTGTAAGCGGTATGGTTTTGGGCTCCCCCTTATCATTATATTCAGATATCGTCACACCCTTAAGCTTCGGCATTACAAGTTTTTTGAAATCATCTATTACAGTTTGATTTGTAACACCTTTTCTGTTTACCGCGCTCATATTGTTATTGAAGGAACATACAACAATTTCGTTTTCATCAAACTTTGCTCCCGCAGTTGGAGTAACCATTGCGTAAAATATCGTACCGGCACCTATCATATCATCCATGTTAATATAGTAACCTGTAACTTCTGCAGTATATACCCCGGATGATGCCGAAATATAAACCTTATCGCTTTTTTTAAAGCTCGTATAGCCGGCAAACTCAGGTTTATAATCATCAAAGAAATATTCCAGCTGCTTCTCATCATATTTTTGATACTTGCTTATTATCTCAATTAACCTGATTCCGTATTTATCGTATCCCGCGCCGGTAGAGTCACGCAGTGATTCATTGGAATTGTATTTATAATAATCATCCACAATTACCCGTTTGCCATCCCACCTGCCAAAAAAAACGGTATCACTGACTGTGCGACCCGCTGATTTATTCTGCGATTCATCACCCTGTTCGTTGGTTTGCTGTGATTTATCATTCCTCCCTGAATCATCACTTTTTTTTGTGCATGAAATTACCGAGCAGGAAAGAAAAATTAAACATACTATATAGAGCAGGTACTTTTTCATATACATGATAGATAAAATATTAATTATTGGATGAAATATTATTTATTAATTTATCAAAAATAATGATTTATGAGCTAAATTGCTTATGTTTTACCGTAACCTCCCGCTTGATACACCTTGTTTTTGCAAATTTTAACTTTTAATTTTGTCCTTACGCGTTTAGAGGGTTAATACATGCGGAGCATTTTTGATATGCACCGGCTGTGTTGATATTTTTTC
>JABFSP010000024.1 GCA_013140565.1 Ignavibacteria bacterium | reverse complement strand
GCTGATGTCTCTGATATAATTATAAGAATGATAAACATTAGTAAAATTATTTGCTCCGTCAATTGTCTTATAAATATTAGTTGATTTATCACTTACCTTATATCCGACAATGCAAAATTTATCCGCGATACCTTCAAACGAAATTACTTTGGTAAGGCTTGTCACTCCGCTTACTGATCTTTTAACCCAGTTAGCTCCTTCATCGACTGAAGTTAAAACAAAAGCTTTCCCTGTATCCTCATTCTCAGGGGGATCGTTATTCACAGGGTCAATATTTGCATCACAGCCGTTCAAAAATAAGCCAAGTGTTCCTAAAAGGATCACAACAAAAAGTGAAATCAATTTTTTCATAATAATATTCCTTATAATTTTTTTAAATGAAGGCTAAAGCGCTTTGTAAAACAGAACTTACTCGGCGCTTTTTGCCTTGGTCGTCCTCTTTTTAGAGAGGTAAAAATAGTTTTGTTTGAAATAAGTGGACGACCAGATCCGGTGCAATTATATCATATTATATTGGCCTCAACAAAGAAAGATTAGTTAATTTGTGGCAAAAAATAGCGGGTGAATCTGCATTTGTATTATAAATCTATTGATTTTAAACAATTTAAAGGCGATTTTAGCTTAATCTATGTGGCATAAAAAATCATGATAAAAACATCTCAGTTGATTGAAGCATTAAGATCGATGAATAAAAAGGAATTCAGGGAATTCGGAAAGTATATTCAATCTCCCTATTTTAATAACCGAAGTGAAGTAATTCGATTCTACGAATATATCAAAAAATTTTATCCGGCTTTAAGCTCCAAAGAGCTTACACCCGATAAATTATTCAGGAAAGTTTATCCGGGGAAAAAATATAACGAAGCAACCATGAGAAAGCTGATCTCACTTGCTCTTAAGCAGGCAGTCAATTTCTTTGCCGTTTCCGGATTTCAATCAAATGAAATTGAGTACAGCGTAAAGATGCTGGATAAATTAAGAGAGAAGAATTTAAGCAGCCTTTTTGAAAAAAATGTTAAGACCATTGAAGATCTGTTTTTAAAAACACCACATACATTCGGCTACTATGAATCAAAGTTCAACTTTACAACCTTAAAGAACGGGTATTACCTTCATACTGATGAAACCCAAATGGTAAAAGGATTTCAGAAAGAAATAGATGATTTTATGGAATACTTTCTTTCTGTCATTCTGTTATTGTACATCAGACTTTCTGAATGGTCAAAAGCACGGAATATATCTTTTGATCTGAAATTTTATGATGAAGTACTTATGCATTTTAAAAAATATGATTACAATAATATTCCCCTTGTAAGCTTGTATTACAATATGCTTATGCTTTTAAAAACCGAAGAAGAAAAATATTATTATGAACTTCAAAACGGGAGAAATAAATTTGAAAAACTTATTACACCAATGGATGATTATAATATTGCTGTTACAATGATGCAGTATTGTTATAAAAAAGTTCAGAAAGGTGATGCAGAGTTTCGAAGGCAGCAATTTGAAGTAGTGAATTTAGTTCTTGAAAAAAACATGATACCACCGGGAAACATAGAACCCTATTTTTTCATCAACAGTATCCGCAATGCTGCTATAATACATGAATTCGAATGGTGCAATAATTTCATTGAGAATTATAAAGATAAACTCAATCAAGAACGGCTGACAGAAACTCTGAGCTATTCATATGCATTGGTGGACTTTTACAAACGTAACTATGAAATAGCCTTAAGGCATATTTCTGCAATAAATATAGAACGTTCAACTTTGAAAACAGAGTTCAAGAATATTCAGCTTGTGATATATTTTGAAATGAATTATACAGACGAGTTGATATCACTGATAGATTCATATAAACATTTTCTGAACAGAGATAAAGAAATCGCTGAAAAAACGAAAGAACTATGTTCTGAATTTATCAAAATAGTTACAAAACTGGTAAAAATAAAACTGGATGGCAATATCGAGTCTGCTGAACTATTGAAAAACGAAATATCGAAAAAAAATTATTTCAATTTTAAAGAATGGGTAATAATGAAACTCGATAGTTTTATAAATAGCAAAAGCCGGTAAAATACCGGCTTTTTAACAGCAATTAAACAACTACTTAATCAAAATCATCTTTTTGATTTCAGAAAAATTTCCTGCCTGGATTTTATAAAAATACACTCCGCTTGAATAATTTGAGGCATTCCAGTCTGCATTATATGTTCCTGCATTTAGATTTTCGTTTACCAGTGTTTCAACTTCCCTGCCAAGCATATCAAACACTGAAAGTTTTACAAATCCGGTTTGTGGTACTGTAAACCTGATATTTGTTGTTGGATTAAAAGGATTCGGGTAGTTTTGTGAAAGTGAAAAACTGCCCGGTACTTCCGAATTTACAGTTTGAATTCCCAGCGGGTTCAAACCAATCACAAAATTAAGTGACCATGCTTTCAGAGTTCCGGTACTGCCTGATGCTCTATCGTAGATTTTCAGTATCCAGGTACCGTTAATATTTGAATTATTGAACGTTGAAAGCACCTTACTTGGCTTAAATGAGCCTGTAAACGGTGCTGTTCCCCCCGAAATTGTACTTGAAGCTGAATCATTAAGCACAGTATTTATGAAGTTATCACCTGAGCCGCCAACCTGGTAAATGACTGTATCTGTAATTCCGTTATGAACTAAATAAAATTCAAGGTCACCATCATTTGGATGCAGCACAGTATCAATTTTCAGGTTAACATCATAAACATAATAATTCGCAGGTGCGGTATAATCAACAGAGATCGTATCATATGCACTTTGCAAGTCAACTATTGTTTTTGTTAATCCGCTCTTGGTGAACTCGTTTGTAAATACAGCAGCCGGGACATATTTGATTATCGCAATATCATTGCCTGTGGTATTGTTATTACTGTTACTGTTACCTGTTGTGTAAACATTTCCATACTGGTCAACGCCAACAGAGATAGCCAGGTCAGTACTGTTTGAAGATAAACCGTTATAGATCCTTGCCCACTGAAGTGAACCGTTAGTATTGTATTTCACAGTCGCAATATTAGAGCTGCCGTAAACATTTCCAATCACATAAACTCCGTTGTTATTATCTACCGCAATATCATATCCTGCGTATCCATCCGGAACAGACCCGCCGTTGTAATTTCTTATCCATTGCTGGTTTCCTGCTCCGTCATATTTAATTGTTGTAATAGAGTATGAAAGCGGAAGACCGGCGGCGCCGCTCTCTCCGGTAACATATACATTCCCCGAATTATCTGTAACTATAGCTCTTGGAATATCTGAGGCGTAATTATAAAACTTGTTCCAGGCAAGTGTTCCGTCCGGGTTGATCTTGAATACTGCGTAATCAATATTGTTTATGCCTGTTAAAAGAACATTGCTGTTAATATCAACGGTCATATCAAACGGTGAAGCGGGTGAACCTGTCCCCCTGCTTCCGCACCTTGATGCCCATACGAAATCAAGATTCTGCTCATACTTTAACACAACAAACCTTGCCGAATCTGGTTGGTTAATATTACAGTATCCGCCAACAATTATCTTTCCGGCTCCGTCCAAGGCAATTCTTCTCCCGCCTTCACTATCATAGTTATAAAATGTCTGTCCAATTAGTGCTCCTGAAGAGCTGAACTTCACAATTGAAATGTTATTTTGTGTTCCCGATAAATATTCGCCTGTTACATAAACATTCCCGGTGAGGTCTGATACAATATCATAACCGCCGTTATATGCAGAGCTGTATGAAAACCGGTATGACCATAATTGTGTTCCGCCAGCATCATATTTTATCACGAGCATTTTGTTAGCTCCGCCTGAAACAATATCGCTTTCACCAGTAACGTAGACATTTCCCGCTGCGTCAACATGGATCGCCCTGGTGAGTGCGCCGTTATCATTTGGTGCAATATAGTTCTGTATCCATTGTTGCACTCCTTGAGAATTGTATTTGACAGTTACAGACTGAATATTGGTATTTGTTGTTTGCCTTTGCGAACCTGTAACATATACATTACCCTGTGCATCCACAAACATGTCATTAACGCCATCATTTCTAACGCTGTCAGAAGTGAATCTTTGCGCCCACTGCTGTGTAACCTGTGATTGTATTTGGATATTGGTAAAAGCAAATATCGCAAAAAGCAGAAATGTATTAAATGTTTTCATTATTGATCTCCTTATTATATTTTCTGTTTATTTTCCCGTATTTATCTTCCGCCAAATTCTGCTGATCAGGAAGAGGTCTTCGGCTATGAGTTGCTCAAACAAAAAAGCAGGAATTTGGCAGAAAAAGTTTGATTTGAATTTTGAGCAACCGTGATCATAGCCGAACGGTTCAAATTTATCTTATCCGGGACGGGATTACAAAGAAAATATTGGGGTTTTTTAGAAGTTTCATTTTGATTTTCGTTTAAAATTCGCTAAATTTGATAGTTTTTGCCTCCATTTTTAGAACTATATATGAGAAAAACCAAATTAATATCGCTGCTTAAAACATTTTCAAAACAGGAAATTTACAAATTAGATGATTTTGTCAAGTCGCCTTTTTTTAATAAGAATAAGAATGTCATAAATCTTTGCGAAGCTGTTTTGCCCTATTGGCCGGAATTTAACTCCGAAGAGCTGACGGAAGAGAATATATACAGCATCATTTTTCCAAAGGAAAAGTTTGACTATTTCAAGATAAAGAATGTCATTTCAGATCTTTATGCGCTCAGCACAGATTTCCTGAAATTTTCAATTTCCCAAAACCGCCACCCGGATAACGAAATTAACCTTCTGAATGCACTGCATGACAGAAGGCTCGATAACATCTACATGCAGCGTGAAAGGAAAGTTAAACAACAATTGCAGAATGCCGAAATAAAAGATGAAGATAATTATTTAAGGCAGTACCAGCTTGAAAGGGTAAATATTGCTCATTACAAATTCGCAGGCTCTTCATATTCATTCAACAGCATTCAAACAGAGTTCGACAGTTTTCTGCAGTATTCATTAACGGGCATGCTAAGGCTTTATTCAAAAATGCTGCACAATAAAAATCACGGCAACATACATTTTGATATGAAGATGTTTGAAAATGTATGGCAATATGCCAAAGAAATGGATTTCAGTGACAATCCTTCTTGTCTGATCTACAAACAGATAATCTCTCTTGAGCTATCCAAAAGTGAATCCGATTACAGAAAATTGCTGGAGATAAAGGAAAAATACAGAAAGAACATCCCTCCTGAGGAATTCTATTATATACTGCAGGAACAGAATTCCTACGCTGCTTACAGATTAAAACTTGGTGATGAAAATTATTATATTGAGCGATTCAGAGCTTTCAGGGAAATGGTGGAAAAAAAATTCATGGATCCAAATTACCTGATTTTCCCTAACGTAATATCAGTCTATACTTCAGCCTGCATGGCTGATGAATATGTATGGGCAGAGGACTTTTTAAAGAAAGCGCAAAGCGGGATCTCGCCTCCTGAAGAAAAACTGAATACCATAAATTACTGCAAAGGATACCTGGCATTCAGGCAAAGAGATTTTGGCAAAGCATTGAGCTTATTTACAAAAACAAATTTCAGGCTTTACTTAATGAAAGTCATGGTAAAGAGTTACACAGTGCGGATATATTATGAGCAAAATCTGTATGAGCAGACTATTTCCGCAGTTGATACATTCAGGCATTACCTGAAGACCGAACAAATGATGGCTGAGGACCAGAAGACAGCGCACTATGAATTTTTGAGACACCTTGCCGAGCTTTCGCGTTTGAAACTAGAAGGCATTAATAAAAATACTTCTGTTGATCTTGGGGTCCTTAGAAAACAAATTGAGCAAATGAGCGCAAATCCGCTGGGAGCAAAGAACTGGCTTATTGAAAAAACCAATGAATTAAACATAAAAGGAGCTAATTAGCTCCTTTCATTTGATGAGAAGATTTAAAGATGACTGCTTTTGGCAATCATCGGATGAATATGAATTACTTCAATAAAACCATTTTCTTTGTTTCGGTGAACTCAACTGTTTCTATCCTATAAAAA
>JABFSP010000107.1 GCA_013140565.1 Ignavibacteria bacterium | reverse complement strand
ATAATATTCAATGGAAAGCAAATAACTTTACAATTTGTGTATATTTTTATAAATTAAGCTCAGGTAGTTTCGAGCAGACAAAGAAAATGGTTTTGCTGAAATAGTAAAATTATAAGTGGTATATTTATTTATGTCTTAATGAAAAAGTCGGGTGAATAACCCGACTTCTTTTTTGATTGATTGGCGTTAAATTTATGAGTATTTTTACTGTTTAGGCAAAAAAATAACAATATTTTAGCAGTCTAACCTCATTTTAAGAGAAAATTACAGTAAAAATGTCAAGAATAGAGACCATTAAAGGTTACCTCAATGAATTACATCTGGATGCGTTCTATATTACACACATACCCAACATTCGTTATTTAAGCGGATTTTCAGGCTCATCGGCTTATATTATAATTACCAAAGATAAAAATTATTTTTTCACTGATTTCCGCTACCAGGCTCAATCAGCCGAACAGGTAAAGGGATTTGAGATAGAAGTCAATTTTTCTCCGGCAGTAAAAATTAAAGAAACTATACTGAATGCGAAGCTGGTTAATATTGGTTTTGAATCATCACATTTAACCATTCACCAGCTTGACCAATTGAAAGAATCACTGCCCGGCGTGAATTTGGTAAGCGTACCCGAAAGAATTGAAAAACTTACGATGATAAAATCGCCCGGTGAAATTGCAAAGATAAAAGCTGCATGTGAAATTACCGACAGAGTATTTACAAAGTTGCTTGAAATTATTAAGCCGGGAATGAAAGAAAGTGATGTATCAGCGGAAATTTCTTACTGGCATAAAAAATACGGCGCTGAAAAAGATTCATTTGATCCCATAGTTGCAAGCGGCTGGCGCGGAGCGCTTCCGCACGGGATGGCTAGCCAAAAGGTAATTGAAACAGGTGAAATGGTCACCCTGGATTTTGGATGCATTTATGAAGGCTTCTGCAGTGATATGACAAGGACAATAGCTGTTGGCAAGCCTAAGAGCGATGAGATGGTTAAGATATATGATGTAGTACTTCAGTCACAGTTGCTTGCAGTTAAAGCTGCAAAAGCGGGAGCAGTGACAAGAGAGCTTGATACCATTTCGCGGGATTATATTAATGCGAACGGGTATGAAGGAAAGTTCGGGCATGGTTTGGGTCACGGACTTGGTATTGAAGTACACGAAATGCCAAGCGTAAGCCAGAGGATGAATCTTCCGATTCCCGAAAACGTAGTATTTACAATTGAACCCGGCATATATGTTGAAGGGCTTGGCGGTGTAAGGATTGAAGACGATGTGGTAACCAAAGCCGGGGGCTGTGATGTTCTGAATTGCTCACCTAAAGAATTGATAATAATATAATAAACCGCCAAGAGCGCTAAGTACGCCAAATAGAAGCTCATTGGTTTTTGATTTAGTATTTTCTGGTTAGAGTGATAAAATAATCTTCAATAATTTTCAAAATGAAAAGTTTCTTGGCGTTTTTTGCACTCTTAGTGGTGGAAGGATAGAGGATGATGTGCTTACCAAAGCCGGCGGCTGTGAGGTTCTGAATAATTCACCAAAAGAATTAATAATAATATAATAAACCGCCAAAGACGCAAAGTACGCCAAACAGAAGCTCATTGGTTTTAAATTCAGTATTTTCTGGTTAGAGTGATAAAATAATCTTCAATAATTTTCATAATGAAAAGTTTCTTGACGTTTTTTGCGCACTTAGCGGTTGAAAAAATTATATAAAATATATTCCAACGAAACAATTGAAGTGTCTAGCATGAAAATATCTTTATCTGTTTATTGTTAAATATTTCTGCTTAAAAATAAGTACGCGTAGCATGGATTTAGATGAAATTGGAAAACAATTTGTTGATGCTGCATATGAGGTGCATAAAACACTTGGTCCCGGTTTACTGGATCAGCTTATGAAGCATGTTTGAAACATGAACTTACTCTAAGAGGAATCAATTTTGTTTCTCAAAAAGAAGTACCTCTTATTTACAAAGGAATAAGGGTTGATGTTGCATATAGATTAGATTTGCTGGTTGAAGATATGGTAATAGTAGAAATAAAATCAACTGATAGATTAACCGACGTTAACTTAGCTCAGATTATTTCATATCTGAAATTAAAGGATTTGAGATTAGGGTATCTAATTAACTTCAATGTTAAATTTTTTAAAAATGGTATAAAACGAGTTGTTAACAATTTTGAGGAAGAATGATTTTGGCGTCCTTAGCGCTTTTGGCGGTTTTAAAAAACAGGAATAACGAATAATTGAAAAAAGTTTTAGTAATAACACATGATTTTCCACCTATAGGCAAGGGCAGCGTATTGCGTCCGCTTAAGTTCAGCAAATATTTCAGAAATTACGGCTGGGAGCCTATCGTGCTTACATCAACCCCAAGGTCATATTATTTCAGGGATGAAAGCTTGATGAGGGAAGTGGAATCACTCGGAATAAAAGTTTACCGTACACCCGGCAGCAGCAATAATCTGCTTACAGGCAGAAAGCTAAAAGACCTGCCCAATGAAGGACCAAGAAAATTAAAACGCAACATAAGCCGTTACCGCAAACAGCCCGATGAACACAGAAGCTGGATAAATAAAGCTGTTAAACTTGGCAAGGAAATCATTGAATCACACAAAATAGAGATTATCTACGCAACAGGGCCATCATTCACTGCGCTTATTGCAGCGGGTGAATTAAAGGAGAAATTCAAAATTCCGCTGGTAACCGATTACCAGGATTCATGGCTGCACTCACCAAGCGCTTATTACCCGATGGGATATCACCGCCTGCGCAATATGAAGCTTGAGCAGGAGGTCATAAAGGTTACTGATGAAATTATTACCACTAACCGCAGAATTAAAGAGTACCTGATAGAGGAGTATGATTACCTGAGGCATGATGATATTAATATCATTCACCACGGTTATGATAACGATGACCTTAAGCTTGCAGCCCAGGGTCCATTGCCCGAAAAACCGAAAATGCGGTTTACCACTTCGGGCAACTTCTTTGATCTTGTAACCCCAAAATACTTTTTTGAAGGCATGCGCCTGGCTTTTGAAAAGAAGCCGGATATGCGCGGCAAGATAGAAGCGTGTTTCATTGGGGGACTTTCAAAGGAAAATCTGAAGCTTATACAAAAAAATAATGTATCTGATGCGGTTATAAATCCGGGGTACGTTGGACACATTGAATCAATTAAATACCTGATGGCAAGTGATGTATTATGGTTTATGATAGATAAAGGCACTGGCTCTGAAGTCATAGCGCCTGTAAGGCTTGCTGAGTACTTTGGCGTACGCAAGCCAATACTTGCCTGTGTGCCCGATGGCGCTGCGAAGCAGCTTATGCGTGATTATGAGGCGGTGAGAATCTGCGAGCCCGATGAACCCGAGGATATTGCAAAGCTGATAATTGAATATTACGAGCTTTACACCAAACGTATGATGCCTATTGCTAATGAGGAAGTTGTAAGGAAATTCAATGTTGATAAAATGACTTACCAGCTGGTAAGGTATTTTGAGTTCCTGCGGGATATTCCGCCGGAGTTTGGTATAAGGAAGGCCAAGCCTGCGATTGAGAATGAGTATTGAAGAAGATAATCCTCCATGTAAAAGGGGGATTTTTTTATCTGTTTCCCAAAATGATTCATATTAGTATATAAGCATGATAAACTCAATCCCGTAGGGATTGAACATTTATAGAAAATTATTAAGAAATCATTCGATGCCGTAGGTATCGAACATAATGTGCGACACCTACGGTGTCGTAATTTTAATTTATATTCATATCTATAAATGTTTGACCGCTCTGCGGTCATGTATAGATTAGAAACAATACATAATATTCTAATTGGATGCTTGTGAACGAGAAAATATGCACAGACAGGAACGTCTGTGCTACCGGAAAGAATTCAATTTTTATTATTTTTCATCCATGCTTTTATAGATGCGTTCAATGATCTCAACAGTTTTCATTCCTTCAAAAGCGTTGGCAGCTATTGTTCCGCCCCTGGTGAGTACATCAATTACATTTTCATACACCTTTTCGTGGTTACTCATTGAGCCCTGGTAGAAGCCGTAATCATTGGCGGGCCGCGAAGCGGGGAGTCCCTCTATTTTAAATCCGTCTATTGACTGGTATTCAAGCACATTTAAATACTGACCGCCTATCTTAACTGTACCATTCTCTCCGAATACGGTAATTGAACCTTCCATATTCTGCTTATGACTATTGACAGTATAGTTGATAGTACACAAAGCCCCGTTTGTGAATTCACCTACAACAACACCTGTATCTTCAAATTCTACAAGCTCGTTATGAATAAAATTCCTGCCGATGCCGTTCAGAGTTTTAAAGTCGCCAATAAGCCAATAAAGCAGATCAATGAAATGCGAAAATTGTGTAAAGAGAGTTCCGCCATCAATCGCTTTTTTGCCCTTCCAGTCAGATTGCCTGTAATACTCATCATTGCGGTTCCAGAAGCAGTTGAGTTCAACATTCAGTATTTTCCCAAGCCTGCCGGCATCAATTACTTCCTTCAGCGCAGCTATAGGCGGATTGAATCGGTTCTGCTTAACAATAAAAAGATCTTTGTCTGATTTATCCGCTTCGATCATCATCTTATTGCACTCACTAACGCTAATTGCCATAGGTTTTTCGCAAAGTACATTCATGCCCGCATTTAGTGCAAGTATGGTATGCGCTGAATGAAATGAATTAGGTGTGCAAATCGATACAACGTCGATATTTTTTTCGTTTTCAAGCAGTTCTTCAATTATTGTGTAAGGATTAGCTGAGAATTTTTGTGCAAATTCTTTTGCGCGTTCGGGTTTTGTGTCACATACAGCGGTAAGTTCAGCAATGCTGTTTATTATTTCCGCATGACGCATTGCTATTCTGCCGCAGCCTATTATTGCAAATTTTAGTTTATTCAATAAAAATTATGTTTTTTGTTGTTGTTGGTATTGTGACCAGCAACGGGGAAATTCATATTATTATGCAAATATCCCGAAAAAGAAGGGGTATTTCAAGTTAAATTATTTCCGTAGTGTTCGTTCTCCGAACGAACAAGAAGCGATTCTAAAACAGATTTCAATTTTCATTGATATCAAATTTCAATTATTCTTATCAAGCTTCTGCACAATGACCGCCCGGAGGTCGGTCGCTACCGGAATTTTCATTCATATTTCAGTGTCTTCACCCATGCCACATAATCTGCGTCAAGCTCGCTGATCGATTTTCCCGTTATCTTTTCCATTTGGGTGATGCCCGTGTTATCAGAATTGTATGTATCCCTGAAATGTTTGTAATATTTTTTTAGCAGACCCTGTTCCTGCAGGTACATACACAGGTAGCGGGCTTGTGAATAATTCACGTCGCTCCCATCACCGTAGAATTCTTCCCAGTTGGTTTTCATTAACTTCTCAATTGAAGTGTAGCTTTTATCGGCAATCGCATCCTGCAGCGCAGGCAGGCGCCAGTTTACATAGCCGAGTATAGTTTTGTTGTTCAGCGAGCATCTTTCGTAAAGCGAGCCTAAACCTTCATTGAACCATGAAGGAATATCGGGAAAGTCATACCTCGCAAGCGCATGCGTCATTTCATGCACAAGCGTTCCCGTTCCGGTGTTGATATTCATAAGCATTGTTTTTTCTGATGGCTTGTAATATCCGTATTTAGATAAATCATCATCACCGTACAGATTCTTTGCCCAGTACCTGTATGTTTTATCATCTTTGAAAAGGAAAATAGTTGTCGCTTCATCGGGCCTTGTGGAAAAATAATCGTTGTAAAAACACTCAACGGCTTTATCAATTGTGGAATTCAATATCTTTTCGGTTTCAGTTTCACTCAGATTACTGGCAATGACAAAATATGAATGTTCCTTAACGATAAAATCATCACTCAGCGCGCCTTTGAGCTCGTTTATCCGGGCGGTAAAGCTGATATTCACACTGTCAGAACCGGTGACTGGCACAGAAGGTTTATCAATTAACAAAGGAGAGTTCGCCGTGCGGCAATCCGAAACAAAAAACACTAAAAGCAGATATAAAATAAATGTCTTCATATTACGTATATATA
>JABFSP010000201.1 GCA_013140565.1 Ignavibacteria bacterium | reverse complement strand
ATCCATAGTAATTCAGGTATTTAAACAGTTTGTTTAATTAAATATATTAATAAGCGTAAGTTTCTGTTATTAATTTAGCAGGGTTTAAATAAGATGTAATAACGTGAATAAGTTATGTTGAAGTATCTATTTTGTCAGTTGTTTAAGGTTACTTTTTAAGCAAAATCGTGAATTTAGCACCCTCATTTACTTTACTTTCAAGTTTCAGGCTTGCTCCTATTAATTCGCAGAGTTTTTTTACTATTGAAAGACCCAGCCCGGTTGAGTGTTCATCACCTGTTGGCTTTGCGCTTAACCTGGCAAATTTATTGAACATTTTCTTTTTATCTTCCTCACTGAAGCCCGGCCCCTGGTCAATTACTTCGAGTTTTATGGTATTTTCTTCATCATACACTTTCAGGGTAATCCTCTTGAATTCTGATGAAAATTTTATTGCGTTTGAAACCAGGTTCTGAAGAATTTCATACAGTATGACTTTATCTGTATTAATATTTGTCTCACCGGGAGCTTCCTCAAAAACAAGTTCAAGTCTCTTCCTTTCGGCCTCTTCCCTGAAATTGGAGATCAGCTCTTTGCAAAGTGCATTCAAATCAAAATGTGATATTATTATTTTAAGCTCACCCTGGTCAATAGCATTATGATCGAGCAGTTTTTTGATAATATTAAACATCCTGTCAGTCTGGTTAATGATATTTGTCGTAAACTCGTCCATTTCTGATTTTGGGAGCTCCGCGCTTCTTTTAAGTATCCTTGCCGTTGAAAGAATATTCTGCAATGGGTTTTTCAGATCATGAACGGCAATAGCCATGAATTCATTCTTCTCATTATTGAGATCTTTTAAATTAACATTCAGCTTTTTTACATCTTCCAGCGCTTGCGCAAGTTCTATGTTCTTAAGTCTCTGAATCTCAGCTTCTTTTTGTGCCTGTTCAATTTCAAGCTGTGTCGAAATATTCTTTGCATGAATTTCAGCTTCTTCCTTCAGAAATTCCAGCTCCTTACGATAAGCTATTTTCAGATGATAAAGCGCTTTAGCCGAATTGTTTGTTTTTTCGTATGCATCTGCAAGCATCTTGTGAAGTTCATGGACCGATTTTTTTATGCCTAATTCAGTTGCCAGCTCCAGTGCTTTTTCAAGATTAATTTTCGCTTCAACTAAGTTGCTTTCAACAAGGTGCAAATGACCCAGTGTGCCGTATAGTCTTACCAATCCGCGTTTATCTTCAAGCTCTAACTTCAGCTTCCTGCTTTCTTCATACAACCGGAAAGCTTCTTCTTTGTTGTTCAGCTTTATGTTCGTATCGGCAATATGATCAATTGCTATTGCAGTCCTTCGTTTATCATTTGAATTTTTCGCCTGTTCCAAAGCGTCATCAAGGAATTTCAGCGCTTCTTCAAAATTACCGAGCTGGGAGTGCGTTAAGCCTATGTTGATGTTAGTTATCAGCAAAGATTCGCTGTCATTTTCTTCTTCTGCTATATCAAGCGCATGAGAGTAGAACTTAAGCGCATTGCGGAAATCCTTAATATTGGTGTATATCAGCCCGATATTGGAAAGCACTATGGCGATCTTCTTGTTTTCTTTTACATCCTCGTATATCTTTAATGCTCTGAAATATGCCTTAAGGGCATTTGAATAATTGTTCAGGTTATCATGGATCACGCCTACATAATTCAGCGCATCACCCATGATCTTTTTCTCTCCCAGGTGCTGGGCAAGTTTAATGGCTTCCGAAAGGAATTTCATCGCCTGCGGATAGCTTGAAAGGATCTCGTGGCAAACACCAAGCAAATACAGGCAATTCGCTTCGAGTAATTCATCGGCGGATTTTAATGACTGCACATAAACAAAATTTGCGAGCTCAAGTGCCTTTTGCGGCTCACTGAATTTTATTCTGTTCACTTCATCAATAAGGTGATAAAGTTTGCCGTTATATCCTGAAGGAAGATTCATTTAATTGTTTAATTTTACAAATATTGCAAAGATTGTGATAAATAAAAACACTCTTTCCCTGTATTACCCAGGTATTCCAAATTCAGTTAATGACGTAAATTATTATGTATTAAAACCATAGTTTACACCTTATATTTGTATGGTGTAATTCGTTCTTATAAATAATTCTTACACCAGGAGCTAATAAACATGAAGCGCTTTACTGCAGCCGTGGTTGCTGTTATTTTGCTATGCACGGCAGTAAGTTTTGTTTCATATTCACAGGGCATTAACAGTGTTAAACTGATCAAAGCTAACGGTGGATATGAAATAGAATTCAGCCTTCCGGAATACAGTTTACAAACTGTGACAAAAGAAGGTGAATCATTTGATATCATAAATGTTGAAAATTATGGTATCACCCCAAATGAAGGCTTACCAATGTTACCCCAGCTCACTTTCATCCTCATCATAGATAAAGCAGAAACATCACCGGAATTTTATGTACAGAATCAGTCTGTTGAAGAGAAATATCTTCAGCGGAAAATATTTCCAGCCCAGGCACCCTGGGAAAAATCAAAGGAACTTAAAGACCGTCCCTTTACAATTAACAGAAGTTACTATACCACATCAGGAAATATTCAGGCGCCCCTTGTAAATGTTTCAGAGCCGTTCATAATTGGAGGTGTAAAGGCTGTATTGGTATCAATTTTGCCTTTCAGATACGATCCTTCCACAGGCAAAATGGTAATTACAAAAAATGCCGGAATTAAGATTGAACTCTCCCGGGGAATTCCCCGGTATACTTCTATTGCCGGTTCTTTTAAAGAAATATTCAACGCGCTTGCTTTAAATTCAGAAACTGTGGATTTTGCAGGTACTAATAATTATCTCATTATCACTCCCCCTGAATATGAAGCTGTTATGGGACCCTTTGCAGCCTACAAATCAAGCATGGGTTACAGTGTATTAATGGTTAATACAAGCGTAACCGGTACAACTACATCAGCAATTCAGAGTTACATTCAGAACAGGTATAATAATATTTCTACAAGACCTGAATTTATTCTTCTTGCGGGTGATATTGATAGAATTCCCGAATGGACGGGTGTCGGGTCAGATAATCCGCATACAGACTTGAACTATACCATGCTTGAAGGAAACGATCCGTTTGCTGATGCATTTATAGGAAGATTTTCCTGTGCCAATACCACAGAGCTTACAAATATCATCACCAAGTCCATTTACATGGAAAGTAATATTGGGGGGCTCCCCAAAAAGAATGTTTTTATGGCATCAACTGACAACTGGGCAATTACAGAAGGCACACATAATTTTGTAATTGATAGTTTCTTTACGGCGCCAACATACACAAATATTAAGTTATTTACTCATACTTATAACGCAACAACCCAGCAGCTAATTGATGCACTTAACAATAACCAGGTATTCGCAATTTATTCAGGACATGGCAGCACAACAAGCTGGGCCGACGGTCCGCCCCTGAATCAAACCCAGGTTAATGCTTTGAACAACAGCTATTACCCGTTCGTATATTCATTTGCCTGCCTTACAGGTCAGTATCAGAATTCTGAGTGCTTTGGTGAAACATGGATACGCAGACCCAAGGCAGGCTCGGTGTTCTGGGGATCGTCTGTCAATTCTTTCTGGGATGAAGATGATATTCTCGAGAGAAGATTATACAGGGCAATGTTCACAGATGGTTTGAAAAAAACAGCTCCAATGTTCGTTATGGCAAAATACTACCTGGTACAATACTATGGCAGTGTTACCAGTGATATGAGAAGGTATCTTGAAATGTATAATTGCTTCGGAGATCCATCGATCTACCAGGCTGCATACGGTCCGGTAATTGCTCATACGTGCCTGCCGAATACCGAAAACCTGAACGGGCCATACAATGTAAATTGTGTTATAACCCCATCGGGTTCAGCTATCGATCCGGCAAAAACAAAGCTCTTCTGGACAAGGGGCGCTTCATTTACAGACAGCATGGCAATGACAAACAGCTCAGGGAATAACTGGAGCGCATCAATACCCGGCAATGGTTCTGCTTCGGTTTACAAATATTACATAAAAACATGTGATATGCTGAACCGGGTAACAATTCTTCCGCCGGATGCACCTTCTGGTTATTTCAGCTTCACGGCATCTGCTGATGTTACACCCCCGGTAATTACTCACACTCAGATTGGCAGTACCGGACAGCCGATGTGGCCGGTTGCAGTAACAGCAAATGTAACTGATAACATTGGTCTGGATAGCGTGTGGGTTGAATGGTATAAAAACTCCCCGGCACCAATTAAAAGATTCAGGCTTAATAACACCGGCGGCAGTACTTTCAGCGGAGTATTCAATTCAGCAAACGGTGAAGTTGTACCCGGTGATTCAATATTTTACTTAATAAAAGCCCGGGATAATTCTTCAAACCATAATTCAGGTGTTTTGCCTGCTTCAGGTTATTTCAGGTTCTTCATAACTACACAAGCATTTGCAAGCTTCTGCAGGCAGACTAATGTGCCCATTAATGATAATCAGGTATCATTTGATACTAATTACATTTCTCAATATGGTACTATAGTCGATTTTAATTTTAAAATGGAATCACTGATTCATACATACGATGGTGATATATCTATCAGTATAATTTCGCCTACCGGCATTGAAGTATCACTCTCAAACAGGCGAGGTGCAGGCGGGGATAATTACATCAATACTCTATTTGATGATTCATCTGCTGTTGCAATATCAACCGGTACTGCACCGTTTACAGGTACATTCAAGCCCGAGAGTCCTTTAAGTGCTTTCAACGGACTTAATATTCATGGTAACTGGATCCTTAAAGTAAACGATCAGGCTTCCGGTGATACAGGCAGGATCGAAAGATATTGCCTGAACATAATATACAATGCCGTTCTTGCAGTAAACAATCAGCAGATACCTGTTAAATTTGAATTGGGTCAGAATTTCCCTAACCCGTTCAACCCGGTAACTAAAATAAAATATTCAGTTCCTAAACAATCATTTGTTGTAATTAAAATTTATGACATTTTAGGAAGAGAAGTTAAAATACTTGTCAATGATATGCGCATTGCAGGAAATTATGAAGTTGATTTTAATGCTTCATACCTTGCAAGCGGTGTTTATTTCTACAAAATGGAGTCAGGTGAATTCGCTGATGTGAAAAAGCTTGTACTGCTTAAGTAATTTCGTAATATCAATAAAAAAGCCGGCACTAGCCGGCTTTTTTAAAAAGTACGAAATTTACTCACCTTGCCATAAGAGGTTTGAGTTTTTCTTCCAGGCTGGGGTCATAAAGTATAGCTTTTTCAAAATCATAGGTAGCCTGTTTATAAGATCCTAAATTGAAATAACAAATTCCTCTGTTTTCATAAGCACTGCTGGATTTAGGGTTTAGTTTCAGAACCTTATCAAAATATGAGAAAGCATTTCTGTAATCATCAACACTTATCAGAAGTAATCCCATTCCCATCAGAACAAGGGTATCGTTAGGGTTCAGAGCCAAAGACTCTTTGAAATCAGATTCTGCTTCCGGAAATTTGTTCTGGTTAAATAAAAGGTATCCTCTAAGCCCAATAGCCGGTGAATACTTAGCGTTCATCTGCAGCGATTTTTCGATATATATCATTGAAATTGAATCGTTCCCGGATTTAAAATAATAAAATCCCTTTCTATAGTAAGCAATTGTGTCAGTCGGCTGTATACTTATCGCTAAATTGAGATCTTTCAAAGCAAGACTGTCTTTACCCTGTATAAAATAAATATCAGACCTCTTTCTCAGAAGCACCGGAATAGAAAGACCGGAACCCGAATATTTTATGGCCTGGCTTAAATAAAATAATGCTGTATCAAATTTTTTCTTTGCTGAATTCATTTCAGCCATTTCAAAATATGCAGGGGAATAAGCTGAATCAACATGCATGCAGTTCATAAAATATTTTACCGCATTATTTGTATCATTTAAATTTAACAGGATTTTACCTATATAATAAGAAAATTTTGGGTTCAAAGAATCAAGAATATAAGCACTCCTGAAATGGTATAGAACTGTGTTCATATCCCCGGTTTCATATGATGCCTTGCCAAGTGAAAAATTAATATCAGGATAGAGA
>JABFSP010000350.1 GCA_013140565.1 Ignavibacteria bacterium | reverse complement strand
AATGATGCAGATGTTCCGTGGTGATACTTTTGATAAAACAAAAGCTCTGGAGTTGATGAAAAAACATGACTCAGAACGCGAAGAGATGAGAAAATTTATGCTTGATAAAACCGCAAAGTTCCATGCTATTTTAACACCGGCACAGCGCAATAAAGCGGTTGATAAGATGAAGGAATTTCATGATAAAAAACGAGAAATGCGGGATAAGTTCAAAAGAGATAACGGCAAGCAGTAACATAAACATAGAGTGAAACATTTTATGTGTAGTAACTGTATTTAATGATATGTATTTTTATAATTATAGGGGGAGCTTATCCCCCTTTGTTTGAAGTAAAAATGATGATAAATAGAAAGAGCAGCTAATATATAATGTCAAAATCAATACTGATAATAGATGATGATGCGAAGTTGAATGAGCTTTTGCAGGAATATCTGGGGAAAAATAATTTTGTGACCACAGCGGTTGAAAATCCCAAAGATGGCCTGGTAAAGCTTAAGAACAACCATTATGACCTTATCATTCTTGATGTAATGCTTCCTGATATGGATGGTTTTGAGACAGTGAAGCAGATCAGGAAAGACCATGAAACCCCGGTTGTAATGCTCACCGCAAGGGGAGAAGTTACTGATAAAGTTGTTGGCTTAGAGCTTGGCGCAGATGATTATATGCCCAAACCTTTTGAGCCCCGTGAACTGCTCGCAAGGATCCAGTCGGTGCTGCGCAGAAGTGAGCTGAAGCTGAAAAAAAACGAGAATATATTGCTTAAAGAACTTGTGGTTGATCCTAACAAACGCACAGCTGCTTACCACAATAAAGATATGGAGCTTACTTCAACTGAATACGAATTGCTCCTGCTCTTCGTTAAAAATAACGGCAAGGTCCTTTCACGTGATGAAATTATGCAAAACACCCGCGGAATATCGTGGATGTCATTTGACCGCTCTGTTGACGTAATGGTATCAAGGTTGAGGAATAAGTTCAAATCGCTTGGCAGCAAAAAAGATAAAGAACAGGTCATTAAAACCGTGCACAGCATAGGCTATATGTTCTTTCTTGAAGAGGCATCTAAGTGATTATGGGAGTATTTAGTTGAAACTCAAATTACCAAATCTTTCCATATTCATAAAGCTGATCCTGATAGTTTTTGTTTTCGGTATCATGCTGAATGTAATTGTACTTTTTGTATTCCAGGCTACCTCGGATAAAAAACCCCGCAAATTCCTGCGTGATTTTTCGCGCAGAATGGAACGCAGCCTTATTTACGAGATCGGCGTTCCTCCAGATACGCTTAAAGCCAAACAAATATGCGACGACCTTGAAATTGAAATGAGATTTGAAGGTCCGCCGGGCACTTTCTGGTCATCAAATGATGATATGCCCTTTCTAGGTGATATACTTCAGGACCCTGAACATCGGAAAAGATTTGATGAAGATGAATCGTTTATCGTCTCTTATAAGGGTAATCCATATTCTATTATCAGGTTTCCACAGGGTGTATTTATAATAAAGCCTTTTGACCCGCAGATATTCAAACCTGAACGGGCAATTATAATGCTGATATTATTTATCAGTATAATAATTGTGATTTTGTATTTCCTGCTCAGAAGCCTGTTCAGTCCGTTAAAGGAACTTTCAACGGCTGTTGAAAGCATTGGAGAAGGAAATTATGACGTTAAGCTTCCCAAAGGAAGAAAAGATGAATTGGGTGAACTGGCTGATTCGATAGGAGAGATGTCAGATAAAATTAACAGCTCGATAAAATCGAAGGAACAGTTGTTAATTGATGTATCGCATGAGCTGCGCTCACCGCTTACACGCATTAAGCTTGGACTCGAAGTCGGTTCCTCAAAGGAAAAGATCGAGGAAGATGTACTTGAAATGGAAAGAATGGTTACGGGTCTGCTGGAAAACTACAGAGCTGATGCGGGTTTCAACCATATTAAGCCTGAAAAGGCTGATGCAGCGGAGCTGCTTGAGGAAACTGTGCTTGAATACGATGATCAGTCCAGACTGAGCTTTGTTAAACCCGTAAAAGAGATATACGCAAATATTGATATGGATAAAATGCAGGTAGTATTCCGTAACTTGATAGATAACGCGTTGAAATATTCCGAAGGCAAAATTGATATTTTAATAAGTGAACATAAGGGCAGTGTGCTGATAAGTTTCAAAGATTCAGGCACGGGAATATCTCAGGAAGACCTGAAAAATGTATTTGAGCCCTTTTACAGGGCTGATAGATCACGCTCCAGAACAACAGGCGGCTTCGGGCTGGGACTTTCAATTTGCAAAAAAATTATCGATGCCCATAAAGGTGAGCTGATAATTACAAGTAAAGTCAATGAAGGCACCGAGGCACTGATAAAGCTCAAATCTGTTTGAGCACGAATTTTTATGGCTGACTCCGTAGGAGTCACATATTTGTAGCCAGTGGTATTATTAGCAATAACGACCCCATAGGGGTCGAACATGAGTTTTGCTTTTTTTAACCGTGTAGATCCGATTATTTTGTATAATCCGTGTTACGTTTTTAACATTACTTTTGTTATTGCGCACGGGGATCCTTTTACTAACATTCCAGTATTCATAAAAAAAGAGCGTCCAACCGGAACGCTCTTTTTTAATGAGTAGTGTAACTATTAATTAACTAAGCACAGTTAAAATCTTATTTTCAATTATCTTTTTTTAACAGGTTCAGCGCTTTGTTAAACGATTCAACGCTGTCTATAGTAATTTCGCTGTAATTATTTTCCCAGAATACTCTGCCGTGCGTACCATGGAACTGGTTCAACAGAACCGTGGAACGGTTCTTGAATGCTGTAAGTATCTTCGGAATGTACTTCCTGGGATTATCAAGTGCCTGTGAGTTATCAATCATAACTATACCGCTGAATGAATCAGGGCTGAGCGAATAATCACCCAGTATGCAAACCGGGAATTTTGATGGCAGCTCTTTCCATGATTTTACCACTATTTTGCCTTCCAGCTTTTCGCGGAACTCATCATTTTCAATTACGCCAAAGTAGTGTTTATCCTGCTTCGGCTTAAACGATACATAGCAAATAGTATATTTGCTGAATCCCACCGGGGATAGTCCGCTTAAGAATTTGTAAATGAATACGTTTTTCTGGATTGGCTGAAGCACTTTTTCTTACCTGTTTATTTCCACAAATATAAATTTTAGTTACAACATAACCCTAACGCAAATCAGGTATATTAAACAGCCCTATTTTTGCGCTTTTTTCAGAAATTTTAACTCTTTTGGGTTATTTAACGCTATAAGTTATGAAAAACGGCCATCATGGCGACAATAAATCTCAAATCAAAAAATGAAACCACTAATTTCATGCTTGCCTTATAGAGCAGAGCGAAAGAAGGAATTACACGAATTTCTAAAAAGAGTCTCATATGAATCTATGCTTTTCTGTGTTAAAAACTTTTGCTTTAGCAATTTGCAATGCTTTTTATTCATAATTCTATTCGTGCTAATCCGTTTTATCAATCTAAAACCGTGTTCTATTCCCGGTAAACATAGAATTATCTAATTGACTCCATAGGAGTCACATATCTATGGCAACGGATTTAATTGACAATTGTGACCATATAGAGGACGAACTTTAACTTAGCTCTTTGTTTCTAACAGAGCTAATCCGTATTCATAAGTTTCACCCGCGTTCCATATCCGGAACATTTATTTAAATTTTATCTTTCTCATTAAACTCATATCTTTGCTGATAATAATAACATCACAAAACTGACCTCCATTGTTGGTTTTGTGACCAACAATCATAGTAAAAAATGAAATCCAATATTACTCACGTTATCACGATTATATGCTTAACCATACTTTTCTCATCATGCTCAAAAAAAGAATCCTCATCCAATATTTTCCGCTACAATGAATCACAGGGGATAGAGAACCTCGATCCCATCATGTGCAGCAATTACCCCACAGGGTGGCCGCTGCAGCAGATGACTGAAGGGCTCCTGGAATATTCGCAGGATATGGAGCTTAAAGATAATCTCGCATCTTCACATTCAGTATCTGCAGACGGCCTTACGTATACCTTCACCATACGCAAACGGGTTTTCTTCCATGATAATCCCTGCTTTCCTGAAGGCAAAGGCAGAGAAGTTAAGGCAAGTGATTTCAAGTACTGCTTTGAGCGCGTATGCGACCCATCAACCAAAACACGCGGCGCATGGCTTTTCCGCGATAAGGTTAAAGGCGCAATTGAATACATAAACTCAATTAAAGAAAAATACAATAATGTAAAAGAAATTACGGGCATTCAGGCGCCGAATGATACGACTCTTATTATCACTCTCACAAAACCATTCGCGCCTTTCTTAAGTATTCTTACAATGCCATATGCATTTGTTTACCCAAAGGAAGCGGTGGAATATTATAAGGATAACTTCGGCTACAATCCGGTAGGCACCGGACCATTTAAATTTGTTAAGTGGGAAGTTGACCGTGAGCTTGAAATGGCGAAGAATCCAAATTACTGGAATCTGAACAAAGCGGGCAAGCCCGCGGTGTATCTTGATGGAATTAAAGTAAACTTTATCAAATCCAGTGAAACCGCCTTCCTCGATTTCCAGCAGGGAAAGTTTGACTACTATGAACCATCCCCCGAGGTATTAAGCCAGATTACCGACGAGAATGGTAAGTTAAAACCTGAGTATGACTTTGAGCTCGTTAAGCAGCCCTGGCTGAATACGGTTTACCTTGGAGTACAGCTGGATAAAAACGTACCCGGCGGGAAGAATAATGTTCTGACGGATAACCGTAAGCTTCGCCAGGCAATCAACTATGCTATAGATAGAGTTAAAATAATAAATTATGTGCTTAAGTTTCGCGGAACGCCGGGCGTAAACGGTCCAATACCGCCCGGTATGCCGGGCTTCAATAAAGATCTGAAGGGCTACAGCTATGATGTTGCCAAAGCCAAACAGCTGCTCACCGAAGCCGGCTACCCCGATGGTAAAGGATTATCTGTCAAGCTTGTGGTATCGAACGATGATACGCAAAAGCTCATCGGTGAGTCAGTTCAGGCGCAGTTAAAGGATATTGGCATTGATGCCCAGCTTGATTTTATGCAGGCATCCACAATGCGCTCATCGCAGGTGGGGGGCGAGCTTCCCTTCTGGCGCGGCAACTGGGGCGCTGATTACTTTGACCCCGAAAACTTCATGGCGCTGTTTTACAGCAAAAATCACTCACCTATGGGACCCAACTATACGCATTACCAAAATGCAGCCGCCGATTCATTATACGAGCTTGCGATGAAGCTTACCGATTTTGAAGTGCGCAAAAAATTATACAATGAAATGGAGCAGATAGTACTTGAGGATTCACCAATGATAATTCTGTATTACAACCAGATAGTTTATCTGAAGAATAAAAAAGTAACAAGGATGTATATCGATGGACTTAATACAATGATTCTGAAAAATGTAATTATTGCTGAGTGAAGTATTCAAAATTACGAAACTCGCTTGCAGGCGTCACAGCACATTTTTGAAAAGTCAAAACAAAAGACTACCACAAAGGCACAGAGACTCAAAGGAATCAAAAGCTTCTACTTTGTCACCCTGAACTCGTTTCAGGGTCTGTCGCCATACTTCAAGATTTAAAGTTAAGCGGTATGTCAGTATTGTTAAGCAGTATTAATAGCATTTACCACTAATTTCACGAATTACACAAATTTTCAAATAAATAATGGGACAAATTTTTCTTTCCGGCGGAGGAAATGCCAACAAAACAAAAAGGCTAGATGAAATTTACCTGAAAGGTATCCCTAAATCTGGCAGAATGTTATACATCCCGATTGCGATGCCGAGTGAAATCTTTTCATTTGGCGAGTGTTTTGATTGGATCTGTGCAGTGTTCCCAAAACTCGGATATTCGCGTATTGATATGTGGACAGATCTGAAGAACAGGTCATTTAATGAACTTAAAAAGTATTCAGGTATTTATATCGGCGGCGGTAACACTTTCAGTCTATTAAATGATATCAGAAATAGCGGTTTTGTTAAGCTACTGGCTTTATATCTTAAACAGGGCGGAATTGTTTATGGCGGCAGTGCGGGTGCAATAATTCTTGGTAAAAGCATTATGACTGCTGCATTTGGCGGCGATGCTGATAAAAATAGTGTTGGACTCAGAAATTTCAAAGGAATGGATTTAGTTAGGGGATTATCAGTCCAATGTCACTATACGAAAAATGACGATTTTGAAATGTTCAGATTTGTAAAGGAATTCAAATCAAATGTCTTAGCATTGCCTGATGAAACCGGTATTTATTCTAAGAACGGAAAATGGAAAGTTGCCGGAGATAAGAGTGCGTACATATTTACCAGAGACCATAAAGTAGAATTAAAACATGGTTCTCAGTTATTTGTTTGATTAGTGTAATTTGTGAAATTAGTGGTTAATTTTTTATAATTAAAACTTTCAATCTATCATGCCAAACTGCAATCATTTCAATTTATCTGAAATCAAAAAAGCGAAAGCTTATGTATGTGATGAGTGTGTAAAAACCGGTGATAGCTGGGTACACCTTCGTACCTGCCAAACCTGCGGCGGCACACACTGCTGCGATAACTCAATAAACAAACACGCAACAAAGCATTATCATAAAACCAAACACCCAACGGTAACATCTGCGGAACCGGGTGAACAGTGGGCCTGGTGCTACAGTGATGAAGTATTCATCGAGTATTGAGTTATACCTGGTATGGCTTGCCTTAATCTGCGGAGCAGAGGAAGGTGTTACGATGATGAAGTGTTTATGAAGTATTGATAAAGTCCAGAAGTACACATTCAGGTTTTCCATGTGTTGTGCTCGCCGCAATTCCAGTTGAAGTACACGAATACTTTGTGCTTCAGGCAATATTTCTGACCATACTCATATTCAAGCTTCGCATCGGATTCTTCGACCATCTTCAATGCATTTTTTACAGTCGTGGTTCTATTATAGTGCTGACATGTTAAACATGGTTTGTTCAGATCCATGTAATACGGAAATAATAAGCTGCTTACCATAGTTTTTCCCGGAATAAAATTTTAGTACAAAAGCAATATAATGAGTATAGATATTGCAGGGGTATCATTAAGTGATATTTGTTGAGACTTGATAATTGTTCCTGAATTGAAAGCTTTAGATTTTGCTTTCCGAAAGTTGTTAATTTTTACCGGACCTCCCCTAAATCCCCTCCTTAGTAAGGAGGGGACTTTAAATGGTCTCCCTTTTAGAAATGTGATTGTCCAGCTTAAGTGAGAAAGGGAGTCTATATAATGACTTTGGCGGTTCTTGGCGCATTTGGCGGTTGATAAATTAGTGCAATTCGGGAAATTCGTGGTTAATTCTTTGCTTTTGCCTCAAATTCACACTTTCAAGTTTCTTAAATTTTCCATATATTTGTAATCTATACTAATAATAAATCAATAAAACATATCTTTTTAAGCATAAATGGCAGAAAATCAGCAGAATAAGGGCAAGATCGTACAGATTATAGGTGTTGTACTTGATATCGATTTTTCAGGCGGAAGGTTACCTGAAATTTATACAGCTTTACGGATCCCCAGAAGAAATACAGACGGCACAGATGACGTATTAATAGCGGAAGTGCAGCAGCATTTAGGTGAAGATAGAGTAAGAGCAGTATCAATGGATACCACAGATGGTTTGGTAAGGGGCATGGATGTAATTGATACAGGCGCGCCTATAACAATTCAGGTCGGACCCGAAGTACTCGGTCGATTAATGAATGTAACCGGCGATACAATCGACGGACTTGCACCGCTTAAGACAAAGAAAACGCTGCCTATTCACCGTCAGGCACCTAAGCTTGATGAGCTTTCAACACAAAAAGAAATTCTTGAAACAGGTATTAAAGTTGTTGATCTTTTAGAGCCATACACCAAGGGCGGCAAGACCGGTTTATTCGGCGGAGCGGGTGTTGGTAAAACGGTTCTTATCCAGGAGCTGATAAATAATATTGCTACATTCCACGGCGGTTACTCAGTATTCGCAGGTGTGGGTGAGCGTACCAGGGAAGGAAACGATCTCTGGAGAGAAATGAAAGAATCAGGCGTTATAGATAAAACATGTTTAGTGTTCGGGCAGATGAATGAACCGCCCGGAGCGCGTCAGCGTATCGGTTTAACAGGCTTAACGGTTGCTGAGTATTTCCGTGATGAAGAAGGTAAAGACGTATTGCTTTTTGTAGATAACGTATTCCGTTTCACACAGGCAGGCTCTGAAGTATCAGCGCTGCTTGGACGTATGCCTTCAGCAGTAGGTTACCAGCCAACTCTGGCTACAGAGATGGGTGCGCTTCAGGAGAGAATTACATCAACAAAGAAAGGCTCCATAACATCAGTGCAGGCTATATACGTACCTGCGGATGATTTGACCGATCCGGCTCCTGCTGCGGTATTCGCGCATCTTGATGCTACAACGGTACTAGATAGGAAAATTTCCGAGCTTGGTATCTACCCGGCAGTTGATCCGCTTTCATCAACATCACGTATCCTGGATCCGCTGATAATTGGTGAAGAGCATTACAACGTAGCACAGTCAGTAAAAGAAGTATTGCAGAAATATAAAGATCTTCAGGATATTATTAATATTCTCGGTATCGATGAGCTTTCAGACGAAGATAAGCTTGCAGTGCAGAGAGCAAGAAAAGTTCAGAAGTTCCTCTCTCAGCCGTTCTTTGTAGCTGAGCAGTTCACGGGTTCAAAAGGAAAGTATGTAAAAATTGAAGAATCAGTAAAAGGATTTAAAGCTATCGTCAACGGCGAGTGCGATGATATCCCTGAGAATGCTTTCTACATGGTAGGTAATTTAGAAGAAGCGCTGGAGAAAGCAAAAACGTTATAACAGATGTCAGATAGTTTGATCCATTTAGAAATAGTTACGCCCGGCAGGATAGTATTTGCCGGTGAAGTAAAGAGTTTTACCGCCCCGGGCAGTGAAGGTATGTTCCAGATACTTCCAAACCACGCCCCGTATATTTCAACTATTATTCCGGGTCCTGTAAAGTTCACGTCATCCAACGGTGAAACGAAGAATTTCGTTACATCAGGGGGTACCGTTGAAGTGCACAATAACCAGATAACAATGCTTGCGGAATCGATAATTCCCGTAGAGGAAATTGATATTGCCCAGGCTGAAAAAGAGAAGGTTGAAGCCGAAAGGGTACTCGAGTCAAAGGAACCGGGACTGGATAAAGCTGCCGCAAAGCA
This sequence comes from Ignavibacteria bacterium, assembly GCA_013140565.1. Taxonomy (GTDB): domain Bacteria; phylum Bacteroidota; class Ignavibacteria; order Tepidaquicellales; family OLB5; genus OLB5. The sequence continues at coordinate 17,613 of JABFSP010000350.1, read as the reverse complement.
CATTTTGTTGACTGCAAAAGCTAAAATAAAGGCTGTTTCTGCTTAAATTTTGTAGTAATTTACAAAAGTAGTAGATTTAGCTTATTTTTGCAATAAATTTTTAACTATATTGTTTTTCTGTTGTTACGATCTTTGATATAAAACATAGATTTTTGGCGGGGCCGGTAGCTCAGTGGTAGAGCATCTCCCTTTTAAGGAGAGGGTCGGAGGTTTGAGACCTCCCCGGCTCACAATTATTTTTTACTAAAGCGTTATTTATTAATAATTTTTTAGTATATTTGCATAGATTAATCCCTGCATTTTGCGGGGATGTTTTACAGGGGCGTTGATTTTCGTAGTATTTAACGCTTGAATTTTATTACTTAGAAAGGAGGAGAAGCCGAATGCAGAAAGGTAAAGTAAAATGGTTTAATGCTGATAAGGGATTTGGATTTATAACTGGTAATGATGGAAAGGACGTATTCGTGCATTTCAAGTCAATAGTCGGAGATGGTTACAGATCACTCGAGGATGGACAGGAAGTTGAATATGAGGTTGAAGAAACCGATAAAGGTTTACAGGCAAGAAACGTCACTAAAGCATAATTTTGTCTTAGTACACGAGAATAAACCACCCCCGTTAATTTATTAACGGGGTTTTTTTTGTGCATTATTTTCATTTACCGCTTTCAATACAAAGCTCAAGGTTTGTAGTATAGATGCCGTGACCTGTGCATGCATGAATTGTGTTATCTCTTATGAGAATATTAAATGTTGCTCTGATAAACGAACAGTAAATTTCTGTGAATTGTAATCGCTTACTTCCTTATATCAGAATATGTTTCTCAATTCTATACTTCTGCATTCCGTGTTCCTGCATTAATGTGGTCTTTTGAAAACACCATTAAAATAACATCCTATTCAATCAATGCACTGTGTAAGCAGTCTATTGAGAATACCGTTCTCTTAGCTTCTATCATATTAAGTATTTAATGATCCTAAACGATTTATTTACATATGTTTTAATATTTAAAAGCTTTAAATGAATCTAACCCTAATACGGTATTAACTTTATACCATTTATAAGTTAATTTTGTATGTGAATGAATAATTTAAAAGGAACAATAACAACATGAAAACAACTCTTATTCTAGCTATCATAGCAATTTTTGCTGTAAACAGCTTCGCGAAGCCCAGGTATGATAAGTGGCAGGACCCGTCATATTTCAGAGGATATAACATTCTTTATGAATCACCCAAGAACCTGCAGGATTTTATTGATTTCAAAAATTACGGCGGCAACCTCTTCCATATACAGCCTGACGGCTTTTTAGCATGTGATGCACCTTACGATATAGTACAGGCTAACATTGATGGATGCGATATGCTTGTGAATTTCTGCAGGCAGGTTGGCATTAATTACGTTATCGGGATGCGTTCGGGTCCGGGTGCTTATGATACTTTTGATGAATCACAGGGAACTACCGGTGAGTCCAGAGTATGGAACAACGGAAATACAACAGAACAAACCAAGTATGCCGAAATGCTGAAAATGGTAACTGATAGATATGGAAATGATACTTTGTTTGTAGGATTGAATCTGGTGATCGAACCAAGACCCAAAGTAAGGGTTATACCGGCGAATACATCAGCTTCTTATAAATTCTTTTTAGAAAATATTTACAATATACATATGGACGAGGTTTACAGTTCATGGGTATCAAGTATCCGTGAAACTGAACCTGAGATCCCAATTATTATTGAGAGTTTCGGTTATTCAACACCTGAGCTTTTTCCGGGATACACGATAAACGATCCATACATAATTTACTCAGCGCATAATTATCAGCCTGTTCAGTTCAGCAAAGAAGCTGTACCGTTCAATATGTCATACCCCGGAGTTTACTGGAACATTTCAACACTCTCGCAGGTATTGTATGATGCGGCGTTTCTGCGTGAAACGGTATTCAGCAAACTTCGTGATTTTCAGCTTTCAACCGGTGCGCCTGTATTTATTGGTGAAATGGGAATGTATAAACCGCAGAACGGCGGCGACCAGTACCTGAATGACCAGCTTAGTATTTTCAAAGATTATGGATGGCATTTTGCATTCTGGGACTGGCGCAGAAGTTCAGGACCTGACTGGAACATCGAAAAGTTCAGTGACCCGGGCGATATGCACTGGAAAACAGTGCTTGCGAAATTCCACGCACCCCCCGTGCCTGTAATGATCTCCCCTTTGAACGAAGCTATGGTTTCATCTGCCCCGGCATTCACATGGGATACAATGACAGCTTTTACTTCTTTTGATCTTGAAATAAGTATGGTAAGAGGCTCAAGGGAAGATATCTTTGTAATTCCTGATATCAGCTCAAGCTCATATGCTTTCGGTGAAAACATACTGCTTGATGGCGAAACATATTCATGGCGTATCAGGGCTAAGAACCCCGGCGGAGCGGCAGAAAACACTTCCGCATGGTCAGAACAAAGAACATTTACTGTAGGTACTGTAACAAGTGATAAAGAACAGGAAAATTCAGCCTATAAATACGGACTGAATCAGAATTATCCAAACCCGTTCAATCCGGTTACAAGCATAAATTATTCTATAGCTGCTAACAGTAATGTTAAGCTTACCGTTTATGATATGCTCGGCAGGGAAGTGGCAAGTTTGGTGAACACACTCCAGCTGAACGGAAGTTATTCAGCAGTATTTAATGCATCCTCACTGGCAAGTGGTGTTTATATTTACAGACTCGATGCTATTCCAGTAGATGGCTCAGCAGGTTACAGTGAAATTAAAAAAATGATATTGATAAAATAACTGAGTTATTTTATCAATAAAATGGAATCATTTTAAAATATAATTAATAAAAAACAAACCCCGCATAAAATGCGGGGTTTTGTGTTAAAACAAATACCTTTGCACTTACTTTACCAGAACCATCTTTTTTATATCAGAGAAATAAACGGAATTTCCGCCCGGACTGAATGCTTCGAGCTTATAAAAATATATTCCGCTGCTCAAGCCCATATTATAATTAGCGTCAAATTCAATATTATGATTTCCGGCATCGCGAACATTATTAAGTAAAGTAGCAATTTCTCTGCCAATCGCATCATAAACCTTTACCCGCACCAACGACTGCTTTTGAAGTGAATAGTGTATCACAGTTGTTGGATTGAACGGGTTTGGATAATTCTGGCTGAGCGCGAATACTACCGGAACTTCATTATTTCCTGTTCCTGTTAGAGTTGAGCCATACGGGAAGTTTGTTGCCTGTGCCGTAGTTGTATAATAACTATTAAAATACGTGTTGTTTGGCATTCCAAGTATTACGGTGTTTGTTCCGGTTGCTCCCGGTTTAGTCTTTGCGCAAACTATTACGTGCCTTAGTGAATCAGTTATTTTGAATTTAATGGTATCCATTACTATCTGGTTAGATACATCAAAATTCGTTTCATGAAGCAGTCTGTCGCCTGCATCAACAACATTATTTTTATTAACATCCCAGAACAGTCTGAATTTTTCTATATCCGCTGCACCGGCAGTTCCGCTTCTGGCCAATACAAGCTGTTTCAATGAGCCTATCCACGGAGTGGTTGTGTTCTTTAGCTTCAATCCCACAAGTTCTCTTGCTGTATCGTTTGCGGGTGTAGTTTGATTTATAAGCCAGTTACTTCCGCCATTTACACCCTCGGTTAAACAGGCTGGTGAAGTTGTTGCCAGCAGCGCGTCAATTCTGCCTGCGCCGTAGCGGTAATCTTTACCGGGGTCGCCTTTTTCTATTGAGGTGAGCTCAAGCACTCTGTCTATATCACCCGGAAGCATTTCAGGGTTAATAGATAACATCAGCGCAAGACAACCTGCAGTATGCGGCGTAGCAGATGAAGTTCCGCCGAATGTTGAACCGTAACCTGTACCGGAGCTAACGTATGTTGAAATTGAATTTTGTCCCGGTGCTGAAATATCCGGTTTGAGTAATCCCATTGAATCAGGCATTTCTACAGGTGCAACCCTGCTGTACGCGTAATCCATATGTTCCGGTAAAATTGGATATGGATAGGTTGCCCACAAAGACCAGTTGCCCCAGGTTGCGGGTCCCCATGGTGAAGTTGAATATATTACATCAGTACTTACATGAACATTACCTACGCCAATAACGCCGCTTAAATTTCCAATTTTCAGCTGATCGGGGTGGCGCCATGGTGCCGGATTATTACCCGCTGATGAAATATTGTGCGGTATACCGGTTGAGTTACCGTCATTGCTTGTTGAATTGGCATGTATCATTCCACCTGCAAGCGAAATATCTGTTGCAAGCCTTACCAGTGAAAAATCGGGTTTAGGGTTAAAATACCATTTAAAACTCAGTGAGCTTGTCACCACATCCATCCCCATTTGCAGCGAATACTGAAATGCTGAAATTTGCTGTGTATACCCGCTTGGGTTACGCATGATCATACATTTAGCCCATGGCGCAACACCTGTTTGTGTGCCCATTGTACCATCACCAATTACATGTCCAAGCGTTGCAGAACCATGTGATGCGGTTGTAATAGTACCGCTGCCTGTACCGTAATCCCATCCAATCAGATCATCAACTTTGCCGTTACCATCATTATCAACCCCGTTTACATCACCCGGGTCAACTACAGATCCTGTTCCGGTTGCCCAAATTATTGTAACACCGTTATTGTTTGCATCTTCACCTAGATTCTGCCAGATTCCCTTTACTAAGTCAGGGTGTTTCCACCAGAAGCCGTCATCAGCATTTGATACTTTTATTCCCCAGCCTTTATTGCCAAGTGCCCAGCAATCATCAGCGTTCATAAGCATTATTCCGGGTTCCGGAGCAAGTAAATTGAACGGAGCGGGAGTTATTACTTCATCAATTAACATTTCCGCGGGATATTGCGGGTCGTAATTTATCTGGTTGATCTCAGCGTAATTGCCTGCATCAAGCGCGTAAATGAGCGATGAACTGGCTTTAAAGCTGATCGCGTTAACCATCCATAAAATTTCCAGGTTTTCTACTTCCGTGTTTCTTGAACCAAGGAAATTCTTTACCCTGGATTGTGAGTTATTTGCGTGGCTCATCAGCCGTTCAATAACTATCCTTCTTCTTTCCTGTTTCGGGGTATCGTATGGAATATCCGCAAAGTCCTGAAGTCCAAGTGGATTACTAAAAGTAATATAAACAGGAATAAGACTGTTATCTGTATTTTTGTTCAGTTCTTCAATAAGGTACTGATTGATCTTTGATCCTGCGGTTAATGTTGATGCAGAAAACAGTATTGCCGTAACAAGCAGGTAAATTGTTTTATACATTATTGTCATGGATTAATGTTCTAAAAAAAGCCTCCCACAATAAGCAGATTTTGCAGCCGGGATGGCGTGTTATTTATAATTCACTGATAAAATTGAATTACTCAAATATATTGAACATTTTAGGCGATAACAATTCAATTTTCATATTTCATATTAAAGGTATTTATTTTCAGTGATTTACAGAAGAACGGATAACAAAAAACGAATAGAAATAAAAAACCCGGTCATTCAGACCGGGTTTTATGCAAATTCTGCGTTTGAGATGATCTTGCAATGAGTATGTTATTTTACAAGGATCATCTTTCTTATACTCGTAAATTCAGGCGTTTCCAGTCGGTAGAAGTATACACCGGTTGCAAGATTCTGCGCGTTGAAATCAAATGTATATTTACCGGCATTGTAATTTCCGTTAATAAGCTCTGCAACCTGTCTGCCGGCTATATCGTAAACAGCAAGCTTAACATTACCTGCTTTTGAAATATCAAACCTGATGTTCGTTGTCGGGTTGAACGGATTCGGATAATTCTGGTACAGGTAGAATGATTCCGGAACTTCATTGCCTATGGTATTTATACCAATCACATTGCTCGTAAGTATATTTACAGTCCTTGTATGAACCGGAGTTCCGTTAGGTCCGGCACCTTTGACGGTGATTGTGTATCCGCCTGCCGAAACGTTTCCTGATGTTACCACTTTCATTCTGAGTGAATCAGGGTAGCTTGTTAGTGAATCAAGGGGTGTATCGGTAGTTTTGTTTACAAATGAAACAGTGATTGTTCCTGTTCCCGGGGGAGGCTCTACAGTTGCTGTGAACTTAACCGAACTACTGTACAGCTTCACTGCCGGTACTGATACCCATATATATGAACTATCCTGAATACTGTTAAGTGAATCTGATGCGGGATTAACTTTCATCGCGTAATCGGGGAAGTATGAACCCATAGTTAAATAGTTGCAGTTTCTTGCATCATACCAAACAGCATATCCTGTTACCGGATTTGCCGTCATGCCGTCATAATCACCGCGGTAACAATTCTGGTTTGCTCCGCAGGCGGGGCAGGGATATGTGAATGTTGCATTGGATATCCTCTGGTTAGGCGCAAATGTTGTTCCGCCTGTTGTTGAATATGTACCCCAAACGCCTGTTGTGTAATTTGCGGGATTCTCACGTGTATCATACCATTTGATATAAAGCTTACCTGTAGTTTTTTCGCACCATATTGCGGGGAACCACTGGTCGCTTAATTCAGGATTAGCGTTATCATTTACTGTTATTTTGGGTGACCAGGTAACGCCCTGGTCTGTGCTGTATTGCAACCTAATGTCAGGTTTATTGCCGCTGCCCGCAGGTACGTTTGATGCATAAACCAAATAAAGCCTGCCTCGGTATGGACCGTTTGAATTATCCATAGCGATCATCGGATAGGGTCTGGTTCTGGCGTTATTAATAACCATTCTTGGATTAGTGTTCAAGGTACCAACATATCCTGCAACATTTAAGGCAGATACAACTGAAAAAGTTGCCCCGCCATCAGTCGAACGGTGAAAAGTATAATTTGCAGCATACTGCTGGCCTGTATTAGTAACATATATGACGCATCCGCCGTTTGTTGAGCCATTTGGTCCGACAGCGATCATAGTACCGGGTAATGTATTGCTGGCACTATATGTTTGGTTCCATGTTAATCCCATATCTGTACTTCTCGAAAAATTTCCCGGTGTAATGGCCGCATATAAGTAACTAGCATATGGTCCGGTTCCGGTTTCTTCGGCGGCCACAGTATTTCTATCGTTACCGCTTACAGTGAAAATTGGTGCTGTCCAGCTATTACCGTTGGTTGTGGATAAATAAATATACTGATTGCTTACACCGGATGCATAAACGAGTGTACCGTTGGCCAAATAAGCAGTCCATGGGTCACAGCAAGTGCCGGACTGGTAACCTGGTTGGTTCAAAGTCCACGTTAAACCGCCATCCATAGTATTCCTTGCGTTTTGGGGTGAACCGTTTGCTCCCATAAAGATCTGCAGCGGATTCAGCGGGTTTGTTGTTGTATGCTGCTCTGCGCCATCAATGCCAATATTATGATTATCAAAACCGTCTGCATCGGTGATAACATCTAAACTGCCATCAGGCTCAAATGCCCTGTGATGGCTCATGTATTCCCATGTTGGCTGATCAATATTCGGGTTATTATCGTCGTAATTTCTGCCGATAAAATCCTGTGCCTGGAACAGCATTACACCTGCGGTTACAATAAAACACAAAAATAAAATTTTGGTGAAATTTTTCATATTGTATGATTTATTTAATGGATGAATTATATATATTCATAATATAATGATATTTCAAAATTAAAAAAAGTCTTCATTATTTAATTTCATCAGCAGGCATAAAAAAGGCTTGCTGAATTAAAGCAAGCCTTTAAATGCAATATTTCCGAAATAATTACTTAACTGCCATAGAAAAAAACTGATGAAATAACATCGTTATTTTATCAATATCATCTTTCTTATGTTTGTATATTCAGGAGTTTCAAGTTTGTAGAAATAAACACCCGATGCAAGATTTTCAGCGGAATAATCGAATGAATATTCACCTGCGCTGTAATTTGCGTTTACTATTTCAGCAACCTGTTTGCCTGAAATATCATACACAGCTAATTTTACGTTTCCTGATCTAGCCAGATCGAACCTTATCTTTGTCGTTGGATTGAACGGGTTCGGATAGTTCTGGTATAAGTAGAACTTCTCAGGAATATTGTTTGAATGAGTATTTATTCCTACGAATCCTACATTTACTACAAATGATCTTTCATGTACCGGTGTTCCGTTTGGACCCTGTCCTATAACTCTGATAGTATATAATCCGGAAGGAACTCCGCCTACTGTTCTTACCCTTATCCTCAATGAATCAGGATATGTGGATAGAGTATTCTGAGTAGCCGGTGTTGTTCTGTTAAGGAATGTCAGCTGTAAACTGCCTGCTCCCGGTGGATTTGTAACAGTTGCAGAGTATGATGATGTTAATGTAAATAACTTTACTGATGGAACGCTGACAAAAGCAAAACCGCTGTCATTTGTTCCTGTAGCAATTGGGACAACCGGTGTAACCTTCATTGCAAAATCAGGGAAGTATGCTCCATAGCTGCCGAAGCTGCCATTCCTGAAATCTGCCCAGGTTGAAATTGAACCCTGTGGGGTTGCAACAATACCGTTATAGTCACCCTGGTAACGGGGGGTTCCGCCGCCGCCGCAACTTGCGCAGTCAATTTTCATTTTCTGATTTGAGAGTTTCTGGTTGGTGACCCATGTAACTCCGCCGTTTGAAGAATAAGAAGCGTAAATTTCAGCGCTATCGCTGGTTGGAGTATTTCTGGTATCCATCCAGTTTGCATAAAGTCTGCCTGTTTCTTTTTCACACCAGATCGTAGAATGCCACTGATGATTATTTTGTGTATTTACATCATCATTGATCCTTACAGGACTTGAAAATGTAACACCAAAATCTGTTGAATATCTGCACCAAATATCCGGTTTGTTTCCGCTTCCCGGCGGATCGTTGGCTGCATATATTACATAAAATCTTCCCCTGAATGGTCCATAACTGTTATCTGCTGCAATAAACGGGTACGGACGGGTTCTCATATTCTGAACGGAATTTCTGCCGCCAACCTGTGAACCAACTGTATTTACCCAGCCGCTATGGCTTGATTGTAAAGTTGGTAGACTTGCTCCTCCATTTGTAGAACGGAAAAAAGTATAAGTTGGGTTGTAATATAAACCCGAGTTTGTAACTACATATACGCTGCCGCCCTGAATACTGCCGTTTGGACCAACACATGGCATTGTACCCGGAAGGGCGTGCGGTGATAAATTACCCATAAAAGTAAAACTTGTACCGCCGTTTGTGCTTCTGCTGAATGACGCCGCACTGCTGTTTGTCATTGAGCCATAAATGTAATTTGCATATGGACCCGCAGTTTGATCTGCGGCTATCCAGTTCTTATCGTTACCTATGTTAGCAGTGACACTACCCAATATCCAGGATACACCATTGTTCGTTGATTTCTGCATCCATGTTCCCGTGATAGGATTTTTCATATTATCATAATATAGATTTCCCAAACTATCATAAACAACTACGGGGTCGCCGGCTACTGAACCGCCAAAACCGGGATTATTTATTAACCAGGTCAAACCACCGTCTGTAGTATAATGTGTTCCGTTAGTATTATATGCCGTAAACACCCATAATGGATTTCTGGGATTAACTGCTGTATTGCATTCTGCAAAGTCTGTTCCAAGAAAATAGTTATCGTATCCGTCCGGTGTAATTACAGGGGCCAGTGGAGTTGGGTTTGGCGGAGTGACCTGTCTCATTTGCAGAACCCAATGCGGGACTCTGTCAATATTCGGATTTTTATCCGAATCATCTGAGGAGAAATCAAACGCCTGAATTATAATTACAGTAAGTACTGTAAGTACAATAACAGAAAGTTTAGTAAATTTTTTCATCTGTGATTGGTTAGTTTTTGATTAAATGTTAATTGATTTTCGCAATATATATGCTATTCTCTATATATGCAATAGTTTTCACTTTGATTAAATCTAACCTTTTTTGGGGGTATACGTAAAAGCGCTTACTTTTAACTTTCTATAAATCATTGATATAAGGAAGTGGGCTTTAGTGTGACTAAAGCCCTAATTACTGATGTCCTATTTTATAAGAACCATTTTTCTAGATTGTTCAAAGTATCGTGTTGATAATTTATAAATATATATTCCACTTGGGTAGTCAGTAGCAATGAAGTCAAAATCATAACTGCCTGCCGTTAGATTACCCGTTACAATTGTATTAACCAATCTTCCCGAAAGATCGAATACCGATAGATTAACAAAATCATCAGATGGGAGATCAAATTTTATACTAGTTGTTGGGTTGAATGGATTAGGATAATTTTGATGAAGTGCATATTCATGTGGTAAATTATTTGTGATGCCATTTTCGCTTCTTAGATCATTGTCGTTATCGCAGGTACAATTTGGATAACAAGCGTAAACTAATTTGAAATTCCCTGAATTGACAGGAACAAAATATACTTCGCAGCCAAATGTACAATCTAACATTGGAAAATCTATAAAGTAACTAACGGTATCTGGGTCAAAACAGTAATAGATTTGACTGTTTGCGTCTGTATATAATGAAAAACTGTTGTAAGAGGGGGCAAATCTTGTGAAACGTATTTCTTGATTTTGACCCACTAGAGTTGAACAGCCTGGATAATAAAAAGTAATTGTTACACATGTTTGAGAGAGTAAAGCCGAGGTTGACAAGAAAATAGATAAGAATATGAAAATGCTAAGTGATTTTTTCATTTCATTATTTGTTTAGTTTTTTAAATATTATTGAAATTCAATGAATTGTTAGACCTCCTTCCTAAAAGGATTAAGTTATGAACACTTTAAACCCTTTTTTTAAAAAAAACAAGTAAAAAAAAGGGCCGGAATAAATTCCGACCCAAAATTTAAAAGCAACAGACTTATTAACTAACCGCTATTGAATTACTTCACGTAAATCCCACTCTAACACGTTATGCAGAAATAATTGCATAACAAATTCACTGGAAGTTCAGGTAGATCGGGATCTCAGATAACATAACTTTCATTGTTATACCAGATCTATTCTCAACCCAGTAAGCGGGATTTCTTATAAAATAACTTTCGTTATTTTATCAAAAGCATCTTCTTTGTTGATATTGTTTTTCCATCTGCCGTTAATGAGTAAAAATATGTACCGCTTGAAAGATTTGAACCGTTGAAATCAACCCTGTATTTACCGGGCTTCATGGTCTGCGCTACGGGTACGGCAATTTCATTGCCCAGAATATCATATATCCTGATCTTTATATCAGATGTTCTTGCAACTGAAAAATCTATCTGAGTTACAGGGTTAAACGGGTTAGGGAAATTCTGAGATAATGAATAGTCACTGGCAATAGTACTTAAATTAATTATTCCAATCGGATTGTAAATCCTTACTGTTTTATTCAGACTCCAGTTCCACTGGTCTGAAGTATCTGCTTCATTGTTGTTATTTGTGCTGTTACCTGTTGCGTACAAAGTATCCATACCGGGTGCATTTGGCGCTGTGTAATTTATGATCCAGCTTACAGTATCATTGCTGAACGGTTTTGGATGAGTATGTGTTAACTCCCAATCCTGCCTCTTCACCATTGTATCGCCGGCTACCGGATAAAGTGAATTTGTATCAAGGTATGATGCAAGATCAAATCCGCCGGTTATTGCGGGTCCGTGCGAAACGCTTACCCTGAAATTTACAGTCTGGCCCGCTGCAACGCTGTCAGGTCCGATAATGTTAACGGAAACTGAAGGAGTATTCACCTGGAGACCATGGCATACACATCCCAGCCCTTCACCGCCTTTTTTGGTTGTCCCGGTGTACCCAAACGGGAACCAGTTAAATGAAAGCGCGAACAAAGTGATAATAAATAATGCTGTTACCGGGATAAATATTTTTTTGTAATTGAATTTCATTTTTGTGTTATTGTAGTATAAAATTAATAATTGAACAAATTTACCTATATTTTGAAAAATAAGAAACCCCGATCAACTAAACTGACCGGGGTTTTAAATGCAAATATCTGATTTTTTATTTTACAAGTATCATTTTCTTGGTGTCTATCTTCTGACCGTCAACTGAAAGTGAATAGAAGTATATTCCGGTTGCCAGATCTGAAGCGTTGAAATCCGCTGAGTATTTTCCTGCAGCAAGATTTCCGTTGAATACCGTTGCAACTTCGTTGCCAAGTACATCAAATACTTTTATTGCAACATAAGAAGCTTTTGCAATATCATATTTTATCTGTGTGCTTGGGTTGAACGGGTTAGGATAATTCTGCTTTAACCCGAATGTTGCAGGCACTTCTGATGAAACCTGTCCGTTTGAAACAACAGGAGTTACGTTATATGTTATGATAAGTTTATCAACACCGCTGCCGTGCTGGTAAAGCACAGTTGCTTTATCAAGAAATACCACACCTGCTGCGGGTGAGCTTGTTGCGGGTATTGTCAGAAAACTTGAGCCTCCATCTAGTGAAAGATAGGCATTGGTGCCGTACTGGTCATATGTAACCGCAGTAGGGTCATCTTTAGCAACATCTGTTGCCCAGAGACTTCCTGATTGATTTAAATTGCTGAAGGAAGTTGCCATATTATTACTTTTCCAGAAACTGCCTGAAGACCATGTTGTATGGTACATCAGGTTTACATCCTGTGAAGTATTTGCCATCATAGGAATTTCTGAACCTGAAACTGTATTAATAAGTGTCCAGTTTAAACCGCCGTTAACTGATTTCCAAACTTTGCCTGAACCGGATCCTGTGGTTCCATCACCAACAATAATTGTGTTCGGGTTATCGAACTGGATTATAACGTCACACGGACTTCTAAATGTACCGCCGGGCTCCCCGCCGCTAAGCAGAGTCCAGTTAGCACCCCAGTTTGTGGATACTCTTACCGGCGCGTTATCAGGCGCTAAATAAACCGTATTCGGATTGTTTGGATCAACTTCAAGCGGCATTCCGTATGAAGTTAAATTGATCGGGTTAATTGAGTTTGTCCATGTTGTTCCGTAATCTGTGCTTACAATTACCCTTCCGCCGGATGAACCCATCGAAGCTATCATAAGGTTTGTATCAACTGTGTTTACAAAGAATGAGTGACATGAACTTCCCGGTACTGAACCGTTCAAAGTTATCCATGTTTCGCCCTTATCAAGACTTCTTCTTAAAACCGTACCGGCCAGAATAAATACACCATCCTTGTTTTTTGGATGTAAAGAAAACGGATTGCCGATATTTCCGCTTGTGTTCTGTTTTCTTACAAGGGTTTTTGTTACAGTAACGCCGCTCTGGAAACTCCATGAAGCGCCGCCATCAGTTGTTCTTAAAATTGCTTTATTGTTATTTGCTACTGCCCAGCCGTTGTTACCGTTGAAAAAGAATATATCACTTAAATAACCCTGCATCGGGTTCTGCTGGTATGCTCTTGTATTGCCTGCATCGCTTGAAAAATTAATGAAACCGCCGCCGCCGCAAGTATAGAATGCTGATGCGTTTAGCATTGAAACTCCTCTTACTTCGGGTCTTACAACGCTTTTGTAATCCTTTATTGACCAATTTGAACCGTTATATACAGCAATAACGCCATCTGCACCGGTAGCTACAATTGTTGGATTTACAGCATCAATTGAAAGAAGGTTTGTTGTTGTACCTGTTGTATAACTTGACCATGAAGTACCGCCGTTTACAGTATAAATAACTGTACCGTTGTTTCCGCATGCGTATCCTGTATTAGAATTTAAGAATTTAACACCATTAAGATTGTTTGCTGTTCCGCTTGTCTGTAAAGACCAGTTGGCGCCTCCGTTAACAGATTTCATTACTCTTCCGCCTGCTCCAACCAGCCAGCCGGTGTTTTCATCAGCGAAATAAACACCATTAACATTGTTGCCGCCAACTCCGTAGTTTGTATATGTACTGCCGCCGTTTGTGCTAACCTGGACTGCTCCGCCATCACCCACAAGCCAGATCTTCTGGTTTATTGCATGAACGGAATTAAAATTATCAGCACCTGCATTTGGGTATGAACCGAAATTTGCGCCTCCATCATATGAAATGAATATCGCGCCGCCATCACCGGCTGCAATTACAAAACTTCCGTCTTTTGAATATACAGAATTGAATCCTGTTTGTGAATAGGAGCTTACTGCAAACATAATAAGCCCTAAGAAAACTGTTAATAGTTTCTTCATTTTTCTTTCTTAGTGTTTAAATATTAATAAATTTAATTATAATTTTGTAAAAATATGGAAAGATTTCTATTAATGCAATAGGCTGAAATTAAAGATTCTAACAGATTTAGTTACTATAATTTAGCAAAAATATAGAAAAACTTTTAAAAATTAAATAAAATCGTTATCTTTGCCTTAATAATGAAAAAACCACTGTTTTTATAGAAATTAAAGGAGGCTGCATGCTGCAATTTATTGAAAAAATGCTTTGGAGAAGCCGGTATATGGTGTTTTTGGCCGTTGTTTCAGCCATTTTTTCGGCTTTAATTATGATCGTAATGGGCACAATTGAAGTAATTGGAGTTGTTGGTGAATTTACTCACGCTTTTTCAAGTACTGAAGCTTACGAAGAATTTGGTAAAACTACCGTTTCTCACCTTGTTGGAGCTATTGATTATTACCTGATCGGTACGGTTTTCCTGATATTTGGTATCGGATTGTATGAGCTGTTTATCAGCAAGATTGATGTTGCCGAAAAGGATGAGACCTCTTCAAAAGTACTTATCATTCACGATCTGGATGCTCTAAAGGAAAAGATCGCTAAAGTTGTGATAATGGTATTGATAGTAACATTCTTTAAGTATGCAATAAATTTTCATTACGATGAAATGATAAACCTGCTTTACTTGAGTATAGGCATATTGCTGATAGCTGTATCTATATATCTGACGCATAAATCACCTCCGGGCGGTAAAGGACACTGAGACAATTAACAGTTAACAATTAGCAATTAACAATTAAAAATGGCCTTTCTCCAAAGGGGTAAGGTTTGGGCCGGTTTTACGGATGCAACAATTTTATATATTATAAAATGTATTTAGACTGGTTGAGAGATTATTGTATGAGTTTCAAGGGGGCAACGGAAGAGATACAGTGGGAAGATCACTTATTGTTCAAAGTTGGAGGGAAGATATTTGTTATTGCCGCGATGGATAATACCGCTGAAAATATTATGTCAATAAAAAGCGACCCTGAGAGATTTGAAGAGCTTACCGAGATAGAAGGAGTGGTTCCGGCGCCGTACCTGGCAAAAAGCAAATGGATTGCAGTAAAAAAACGGAATAAACTGCGCAATGCAGAACTCAAAGAACTGATCAAAACCTCTTATGAACTGGTTTACGAAAAACTTCCCAAAAGATTGAAACAAAGTATTGCCGGCAATACTTAGGATAACTCAGTTGTTGACCCCTGTTTCTTTTCCCGATTTGTAATCTATAAATTTTGATTCTCTTCCGGGCCTTTGCAGAAAAGTTATATCATCAGAAATATCTTTCTTCAGAAGCATTGTGTTGCCTATTATAAATCCGTTTACAGTTGTTTCGGCAATTGAGTATTTTTTGCCTTCAAATGATACTGCAAGTCCGTTTGTATTTGTAAATTTACCTTCAACAGCAACGGCAATATGACCCGGTGAATATACCAGGAGATATTCAATTCCCGCCTGCTCAAGAAGAGATGCATAGAGTATTGTCAATCCGCTGCAATCAGAAACTCCCGTCATCAGTACTTCATTGGGTCTTTTTAATACTTCGTATCCGCCGTATGCTTCTTTCTGACTGAAGGATATTTGAGACGTTACAAAATTCAGCAGTGTTTGTGCTTTTTCTTCTTCTGATGAACCGTCTTTCACAATGAGTTTCACTAACCGGGTCAGACTCTTTTCACCCGGTACAGATACAAATGCCCCGTGATCTGCAAGGTATTTATTCTTTTTTACTTCGGGGTCGTTTTTCCCGCCATACACAGAAACATTATCGGCGAAATCTGCCAGTTCATTTACTGTCTGGGAATATTCCATTCCGTTACCAAGCTTTACAGATACATTTCTGGTGCTGTCCGGTTTAAAATCATTCTTTGGGAATCTGAACAGCATTCTGCCTGTTCCTTTAAGAGTATATGCGCCCAGGAATACATCGCCGTTTTGCTCAAAACCGAAATCAACAGCGTTTCTATCAATAGTAAGTTTATTAAGCGTGGTTGCGCTGTCGTAATCTTTCTTGTTTATGCTAAAGTACAGGGTTCTCTCGTCCATATCATACAGTTTCAGGTCAGCTTCGGTGCCCGTTACCTGCTGAACGAAATCTTTGCTGCGGAAAGTTGGCTCTGAAATATAACTTACAACAACATCCCTCAGCCGTTTGTTATTGTGAGTATCGGTCAGCTCATCCGTTTTCCTTCCGCAATCATAATTAGTTGATGCAAACAGCAGGAGGGCATAAATGAATAATCTATTTTTCAATATGCAGATTTAAATTTATTCAATATAAAAAGTATATATGATATCTGAAATTGATATATTGAAGCATAGCCTTGTAAGTGACGCAAATGGAATAATTTAAGTGAGCGTTTCATAGCAAACTTTTCATTAAATTTGCGAACCGGTATGAACAAATCTGCTCCCGTAGTGTAATGGATAGCACGTCAGGTTCCGGTCCTGCCGGTGAGGGTTCGAGTCCTTCCGGGAGTACAAATTTAATTAACAATGAGCAATTAGCAATTAACAATATTCATTTTTTTGTTTCAAGATCTTTATTGCTCATTGTTCATCGCAAATTGTTAATTGCTAAAATGGAAGCATTACTTAAAACCATCGAGATCCTCGGAATTTTCGCGTTTGCCATTACGGGCATAATAGAAGCCCGCAGGAAGCAGATGGATATTATAGGTACATATTCCGTTGCAATGGTCACCGCTTTTGGCGGGGGAACCCTGCGCGACGTGCTGATAAACCATTACCCGCTTTTCTGGATGCAGAATTACAACTATCCAATTATGATATTGGCTCTTGCAGTTATCTCTATTTTTGTACTGCGAAAATCAAACAGTTTTTCCAAACCTGTACTTATGATCCTTGGTTTGCTAGATGCCTTAGGGCTCGGTCTCTTCAGTGCCGTTGGCACAAGCTATGCATTGAGTGCCGGTGTGTTCTGGTTCAACGCTGTTCTTATTGGAGTTGTTACCGGTGTATTCGGCGGAGTTATGCGTGATGTTATCTGCAATGAAGTTCCGGTATTCTTTAAGCAATCACAGCTATATGCCACGTGTTCATTTATCGGTTCACTTGTCTTTGTAATACTTGCCAATTATTTTCCGGTTAACTCACTTGTGCCTTTGATCGCCTGTATAGCAACAGCGTTTACACTCCGTGTGATTTCCATAAAGTACAATATACAATTAAAGTTCTGATTTCCCGTGCAAGAAAAATTCTCATACGAAAAGACCCTTAAAACAGATAAAGAAAATACATTTCTTAATCTTCAGCAGTATTTATTCATTACTTCAAAACAGCTTACCAAAATTTTTTATTACACAAAAGTTACTCCGCACCAGGTTATATTCCTATCGTTGATTTTCGGAATTGCGTCTTCTTACCTGATAATTCCGCCCGAAAAATTGTATGCAGTAATTGCCGCAATACTTTTGTTTTA
>JABFSP010000090.1 GCA_013140565.1 Ignavibacteria bacterium | reverse complement strand
GATATATTCAAATTTTTAATATAACCTATAATAGTGAGTATAAATTGGGTACTAAATGGATAAAATCAGCAAAAATTTATGAATAATAACTGAATTTTCAAATTTTTATATTTGCTCCAACAATTTATTAAACTACGTAATTTGCAGGAATTTAATCCCGAAGAACAAAACGATAACAACAGGCCCGCAGGAGGTTTTTTAAAAGGGCTGAGCCCCTTTGCCTATGTTATTGTTGTGCTTGCCGTTATATTTTTTCTCTACCAGTTCATAGGCGGCGCTCTTACCCTTGCCGCAGGCGGAATGGATCTTGATAATCCAAATGTTAAAATAACCAGGATAATCCTCGCATTCGGGCAGTTTATGTTCATTCTTGCTCCCGCGATATTTTTCGCAAGGCTTCAAACCTCAAACCTGAAAGAAATATTCAGGCTAAATTCCCCAAAACCGGTTCTTGTATTTCTGGCAGTGCTTGGAATTATTATGATACAGCCTTTCCTTCAGGGTTACATGTATTTCCAGGAACAGCTCATCAATTCAATTCCGTTTGTAAGTGAGGGATTAAAACCACTGCGTGATATTTTTAATACATTTGAGCAGAGCACAATGAAAATTGTGCAGGCGCACAGCTGGTTTGAATTTTCTGTAGTAGTATTTGTAATATGTATCACGCCCGCTATTTGCGAAGAAGCGCTGTTCCGCGGATTCGCTATGAGTAATTTGCGGAAAGTTTACAAACCGTTTATGGCTATTTTCATCACGGGATTATTATTCGCTGCATATCACTTTCAACCGTTTAATATTATCCCGCTTCTTATTCTTGGATTTTATCTTGGTTTTATAGTGTACTATTCCAATTCATTGTACATCGGCATACTTGCGCATTTCCTGAATAATTTTTTCGCGTCGTATTACATGTTCGTGTACGGCAAACCTGAATTTGAAACTCCGCGTTTGGCAGGTGATGAACTTACTGATACCATTATCGCCCTGGTACTTTCCATACTTATCTTTACAAGTATAATTATTTTATTTTACAGGCTTCGTGTTAAACCTGTTTTACAGCCTGAGCTGAAAGAAGGCGGTGCGCCAAATGAATAATACAGTTGTAAGAGTAATTGTCGGGGCAATAGGTATACCGCTGATAATAATATCAGCAATGCTTGGCAATGAAATATTCCTGGCGTTCTGTGTGGTCATGGCATTTTTCTGCATGAATGAATTTTACAACCTGTTCGAGCAGCCTCACCATCCGCCGGGTGAACTGACCCGCTGGTTCGGCGGTATATCAATACATAAAACCGTATTCCTGATAATAAGTACGCTTGTTGTTGTTTGTTTTTATTACGAGCGTTTTAACTACGCTATCATACTTTATTTTGTAATGTTTGTATTCCTTATTGTATCAGAAGTGTTTAAAGAAGAAAAACATTTCGAAGCGGTTGGCACATGGCTGCTATCTGTGGTTTATATTTCCACCCCGTTTGGTTTGCTTAGTTTAATGGATAGCTCGAGAATGCTTGCCTTCAATGGTGCAAATTACGCGATAATCTGCCTTGTGCTTGTGTGGGTAAGTGATACATTCGCTTTCTTTGGCGGCAAATTGTTTGGCAAACATAAACTTGCCGAGCGCATCAGTCCCAAAAAGACATGGGAAGGCTCAATTATCGGGTTCCTGTTCACAATGCTATCCGGGGTAGTAATATGGATGTTCATTTATCCTGATTTTTCCGTGTGGCACTGGCTTTCTGTTACGCTGATAATCGGATTCTTCGCACAATTAGGTGATCTGTTTGAATCAAATTTAAAGCGCAGCGTTAAAGTTAAGGATTCATCAAATCTCATTCCCGGTCACGGCGGCGCTTTAGATAGATTTGACAGCATTCTTTTTGCCGTTCCGGCATTATATATTTTTCTTTACTTAAAGAGTACAATGTAAAGATTGAAGGTGATACGCGCCGGCAGAATAAACACACTTTGCGAGCGAAGCGCGGCAATCTCATTAATAGATCGATGAACACCTGTAGAGACTGCTTCGTCACTTCGTTTCTCCGAGAGGTTTTCAACTTAGTTTCAGACTTCCTTTTCAATTTTAAAAATCCTTAGAAATCACTAAATTCGTAAATAAATCACAATAAAAATTGCATTTACTACTCAGGAATTGCCACGTAATTTCACCTGCTGAAAACATTAACGGCAGGTTTGATATATTAATTGTAAATGGTGTCATAAACCGTATGGGTGTTATATGGCAGCACGTAAGGGAAGTCATGCAGTACGACCTTGCAGGAAAAATAATTGTTCCCGGATTTTTTGATATGCATGTTCACTTTCGTGAACCGGGGCAGGAGTATAAGGAAGATATTCATACGGGTTCACTTGCGGCTTCGCATGGGGGGTTTACAGGAGTTATGACCATGCCCAATACCAATCCGCCTGTTGATAACCCTGATGTTATCATGGCCAATACCATTCGCTCTGAAAGAAATATTGTAAATGTTTACCAATCAGCCTGCGCAACAGCGGGAAGAAAAGGGGAGAAGCTTTCCGATATTGAAGCGTTGATAAATGCAGGTGTTCTTGCCATAACTGATGACGGCAGCCCGATAGCAGATGATAGTATAATGAAGGAAGTGCTTCGCCGTACCGCGCCGTTTGGCAAACCTGTTGTGCAGCATTGCGAGGTTATGAGAATAACTGATGGCGGAATTATGAACGAAGGCGAAGTATCAAAAAAGCTCGGAGTGAAGGGTATTAAAAATTCATCAGAGTATGAAATTATTGCCCGTGATATAAAGCTCACAAAAGAAGTTGAAGGCTCGCATTACCACATACAGCATATTAGTACCCGCGAAGCGGTTGAAATGGTCCGCAATGCGAAAGCTGAAAAAGCTAATGTTACCGCAGAAGCCTGCCCGCATCATTTTATTTTAAGTGATGAAGCGATTTTAAAATACGGGACTAACGCGAAGATGAATCCGCCGCTTAGAACACAGGCAGATGTTGACGCTGTTATTGAAGGTTTAAGAGACGGCACAATTGAAGTAATTTGTACTGACCACGCGCCGCATGCTGCGCATGAAAAAGCGTTTCCGCTTGATAAAGCGCCGTTTGGTATCGTCGGACTCGAAACCGCAATAGGTTTGACATACACATACCTTGTTGATAAAGGTATTATTACACTTGAAGATATGATCAATAAAATGTCGGTTAACCCGCGCAGACTGCTTGGCTTAAAGGATATCAGCATTTCTGAAGGCTCACCTGCAAATTTGACAATACTTGATGTTAATAAGGAATGGAAAGTTAACGCATCTGAGTTCCACTCAAAAAGTAAGAACACACCTTTTGACGGGTGGGAATTAAAATGTAAACCAATTGGTGTTGTTAATAATCTGCAGCATTTAATAAATATTTAGAACAGATGGCAAAGCTCAAAGTTAAAGGCAGTGATGAAACGATTGAAGTTAAGAATGTCTTTTGTATAGGCAAGAATTATCTGGATCACATTACTGAAATGAATATTCCGGGTCTGGATAATTCCGTTCCCGAAACCCCGGTAATTTTCCTAAAACCCTCAACAGCAATTGAAACTGTAAATAATATTGTTACAATTCCGAAACTGGACGGTAAAGCAATTTCAAATGATCTGCAAAATGAGGTTGAGCTGGTTATTGTTGTTGGTAAAGATGGCGATGATATCACTGAAGAAAATGCAATGGAACATGTTTATGGTTATGCGGTTGGTATAGATTTCACATTACGCGATATTCAGACTGAAATGAAAAAGCAGGGCAAGCCCTGGGCTGTTGCCAAAGGATTCAAAACCTCATCACCTGTTTCGGAAGTCGTTAAAGCTGAAAGTATTAAAGACCCCCAGTCAATTTTTATAAAACTCTCTGTTAACAGTGAAGAAAAACAATCCGGCAATACTTCAGAGATGATATTCAGTATAAAACATATTATACATTACCTCTCATCGGTGTTTGGCATCAGAGAAGGGGATGTAATCTTCACAGGAACACCTGCGGGAGTTTCAAGGCTTGTAAGGGGTGATAGGGTATCTGCGGAAATTCAGAATATAGGTAAGCTTGAGGTTACAATAGGTTAATGAATAAATATTCAAAACATATCTTTGCGGCGGCTGCCGGGCTGATTTGCCTGATTATTTATGTATTAACGCTTTATCCGGCGGTTGGATTTATGGATAGTGGTGAACTTGCAGCTGCTGCGTACATTTTCGGGGTTCCGCATCCAACCGGTTACCCGCTATTTTTGGCTATTGGTTACATCGTATCACACCTACCTTTACCGGGAAGTATAATTTATAAACTGAATCTGCTTAGTTCCATAGAAGCCGCCGCGGCAGTTGTTATAACATATTATGCTGCTTTAATTCTGGTGAGATATGTTATTCAGAAACTGCTGGGCGCTCCGGTTAAGAAGCAAAATTCAAAGAACACAAAGAGATCACAACAAACTGATGAAGTGCTGAAGGTCAAAAAAAACCTCAGCGATTTTGATATGCTATCATACATTCTGGCTTTTACTTCTGCGGTATGTATCGGGCTTGCGAAAACTTTCT
This sequence comes from Ignavibacteria bacterium, assembly GCA_013140565.1. Lineage (GTDB taxonomy): Bacteria > Bacteroidota > Ignavibacteria > Tepidaquicellales > OLB5 > OLB5. The sequence goes on along the minus strand of JABFSP010000090.1, from coordinate 22,362 downwards.
GGCTGGATGCCGTACAGGTTGAAGTATATGCTTTGCATTCGGTTTTTTTAAGCCTCATCATTCTATATAGTTTAAAATGCCTGATAAGTATTAAAACACCCGTAAAGAAAAACTGGCTTATATTATTTCTGCTTCTTGGGCTGAGTTTTTCAAATCATTTAACTACAATTTTTGTTATACCGGCCATTTTATATATACTGTATCTGCAGTACAGCAGTGATAAGCTGTTTACAAAACAAATTCTGCCATTGGCTTTATTTGTGTTGCCGGGATTCCTTTTATACGCGTTGCTGGTTATAAGCTCAGGCTATGCACCCTATCTGAACTGGTCGGACTTATCAAACGTTTCCAATTTGATTGAACACCTTCGCGGCTCTGATTACAGTCAGCTGATGTTTTCATCGACTTCAAAGTTCAGCAATAACGCTGCAGAGTTCTTTAAAAGCCTTCCGGGGGAAATGGCTGTTATTTCTTTGATATTTTCCGCTGCTGCTATGGTTATGCTATGGAAGTCTTTCAGGAGTTTTGTAATATTTATCCTGATTACAGTGGTATTCAATTTGCTGTATGCTTTTAATTATGACATTGTGGATATCAACACATACTATTTACTCGTATTTTTCCTTTTGGGTTTGATAGTACCCGCAGGAATTTTGTATATAATTACATTTGGCAGCCCGGCATCAATAATTAATAAGCCTGATGAACCTGGGAAAGTAATGCCTAAAGTTGTAATAGTTTCATTAATAGCAGTAATTTTTTCTGCGGCATACAATTACAAAGAAAATGATAACAGCGGCAATTATGCCAACTCGGAGTTCACGTCAAATGCCCTGAATTCAGTCGAAGCTAATTCTGTTATTATGGCATATGACTGGGCTTACCTTTATTCGGCATCGCTTTATTTCCAGCTTGCCGAAAAACAAAGACCGGATGTCAGGATATTTAATATCAAATTTCTTGCAGTTGACTGGTATTTAAAGACCATAAGCAAATTCTACCCTGAGCTTTATGAAAGCATAAAACCGGAAGCTGAGGAGTATTTGAAAGTATTTGGGCAGAACGAAAAAATCAAAGAGCTTAAATTAACCGCACTTGTCGGGGCATTTATAAATAAATGTTTTGAAAAATATCCGCTCTACCTCACAATAGATTTTGTTCTTGGTAAGGAAACGAAACAGTTTGTTGAAAACTATACTTTAAAGCCTGTTGGCTTATTGTATAAGGTAGAATCTAAAAACAGCCTGTACGATCCAGCAGCAGGAGCAAACACTTTGAAATACAGTTTCAGAAAATTTGAACCTGATAATACTCAGAAGCGGAACCTGCATAAAGTTATACCCGGTATGTATTTTGAAACCGCATATTATCATTATAATAATAAGAATTTTGAAGTATCTTTGAAGTTTTTAGATAAGGCACTGGAATTTGACCCTGCCTTCAGGGATGCACTTAATCTGAAACGTAAAATTTCCGAAGTATATAAATAGCTGAGAATACAAAAAATTGAGCGCAAGAATAATTTCAATTTGCCTCCCCAAAGGGGGAGTTGGTAAAACAACAACTGCCGTAAATTTAGCGGCATCACTTGCTGTGGCTGAAAAAAAGACACTGCTTATTGATGCTGACCCGTTTGGCGCTTCGGCAATGTCGCTTGGTTTCACTCCTGAAAAAGTTAAATCAGGAATAGCCGAAGTATTCAGTTTTACTCATTCACTGGAACATGCTACGCATAAAACAGAGCTTGAGTACCTGGATTTTGTTCCTTCAAATGTGAATACAATCCAGCGTGATGAGCGTTTTACCAAAATGTCAGAAAACAGGGTAGTGCTGAAAAACGCCCTCAAGGGCGCAGGTGAACATTATGAATATATCATCATTGACTGCCCGCCAATTATGCGCGGCATTGTTGCCAATGCGCTTACGGCTTCAACTTCGGTAATGATGCCAGTAAGGAGCGGACATTTTTCGCTTGAAGCAATTTCAAAGCTCTTTAAGTATGTTGAGTATATTAAAGAAATTGCAAATCCTACGCTGTACATAGAAGGCATTGTTATGACAATGTATGAATCGAATACCAAGGTAACCGAAATATCAGAGCGTGAGCTGAAGCTGAGATACAATAAATATCTTTTTAAAACAACAATTCCGCGTAATAACATGGTAACTGAATCAACATTTTACGGCAAGCCGGCAATTTTATATAATGTCAACGCAAATGTATCGATGGCTTATTTAGAGCTAGCCTACGAGCTGATAAATAAATACAGCACAGAAAAAGTTAAAGAAACAGTTTAGTAATATTTTAAACAAGGTTCCAATTTATAAAGGACCGAAAGGATATATTTTTTTTGAAGGAGCTTTCCAAAACATACGAACCGGGTACAATTGAGCATGATATAATTGCTTTCTGGAGCAAAAATAAATTTTTTGCTCCTGCAAAGGATTCTGCTAAACCCAAATACTCAATTGTAATTCCGCCGCCCAATGTTACCGGTAACCTGCATATGGGGCATATGCTGAATAACACCATACAGGATATTTACGCCAGATGGAAAAGAATGTCAGGGTTTGATACCTTGTGGCTGCCCGGCGCTGACCATGCGGGTATTTCTACCCAGACAAAGGTTGAAGGAAAACTTCGCGCCGAAGGTATTTCACGTTACGATCTCGGCAGGGAAAAATTCGTAGAAAAGGTATGGGAGTGGAAAGAAGTTTATCACAAAAATATTGTTGAGCAGCTTACCCGCATGGGCGCATCAGTTGACTGGGACCGTGAACGTTTCACAATGGATGAAGGATTATCTGTAGCTGTTCGCAAAGTATTTGTTGATCTATATAAAAAGGGTCTGATATACAAAGGAAAACGAATAATCAACTGGGACCCTGAGCAGCAAACAGCCCTAAGTGATGAAGAAGTAATCTATAAAGAAAAGAACGATAAGCTTTATTACGTAAAATACCCGCTGCTTGAAGATAAGAGCAAGTTTGTTGTGATTGCTACCACCAGACCCGAAACCATGCTTGGTGATACTGCTATTGCGGTGAATCCGAATGATGAAAGATATTCAGGTATTGCGGGCAAAAAAGTTCTTTTGCCAATAGTTGATAAGGCAATTCAGGTAATTGCCGATGAGTATGTAGAAATGGATTTTGGTACGGGGGCGCTTAAAATTACGCCCGCACATGACCCCAATGATTTTGAAATTGGCAAAAAGTATAACCTCGAATTTGTTCAGGTAATTGACCATACCGGCAAAATGAATGAACATGCCGGCAGGTATTCAGGTCTGGATAGATTTGAAGCGCGCAAAAAAATAGTCGAAAAGCTGGAAGAGCTTGGGTTGATGGAAAAGATCGAGGATTATGCGCATAATGTTGGATTCAGTGAGCGAGGCGGCGCGCAGGTTGAGCCGTATCTTTCGGATCAGTGGTTCGTGAGCATGAAACAGCTCGCAGAGCCGGCATTAAATGCCGTTAGGTCAGGTGAAATTAAATTCCACCCCGAGCGCTGGGTTAAAACTTACGAAAACTGGATGACCAATATCCGTGACTGGTGTATATCACGCCAATTATGGTGGGGGCATCAGATACCGGTTTGGTATAACAAAAATAATGATGAAATTTACTGCGAAGTAAATCCACCTGCTGATATTGAGAATTGGGAACAGGACCCCGATGTACTGGATACATGGTTCTCAAGCTGGCTCTGGCCTTTTTCAACTATGGGCTGGCCTGAAGAAACTGCTGACCTGAAGAAGTATTTCCCCACTGATTTCCTTTCAACAGCAGCGGATATTATTTTCTTCTGGGTAGCAAGGATGATTATGGCATCAATTGAGTTTACGGGTAAAATTCCATTCAGCGATGTTTATTTCCATAACATTGTTCGTGATGATATCGGCAGGAAGATGTCAAAGTCACTGGGCAACTCCCCCGATGTTATAGATGTAATGAATGAATACGGCACGGATGCACTCAGATTCACACTTGTTTATTTAGCTCCGCAGGGAACAGATATTTTCTTCGCGAAAGATAAATGTGAAATTGGCAGAAACTTTGCAAATAAGCTGTGGAATGCGGCGAGATTCCTTTTGATGAAGAAAGAACAATCAGCCGGGAATAACAAACCATATGATAAAGATATTTTTGATGTTTGGATTGAAAGCCGACTGCACTCAACAATTAAAGTGTATCTTAAAGCTCTGAACGAATATAAGATAAACGAAGCCTCTGCAGCGCTGTATGATTTTATATGGGGTGATTTCTGCGACTGGTATATTGAGATATTGAAGATTAAAGCAAACGATAACCCTGAATCAGGTGAGGCGATATTTGAAAATGCAATAAGCATTTTTGAAGATTCAATAAAACTGTTGCACCCGGTTATGCCGTTTATCACAGAAGAGCTTTGGCAGGGTATTAAGGAACGAAAAGAAAATGCAAGTATAACCGTAAGCGATATGCCTGTGCTTAATGTAACTGTGATAAACGAGGGTGCTGAAAGTAAAATTGATACCATCCAGCAGCTTATGGCCGCTGCACGCAATTTGCGTGCGGAAATGGGGCTCTCGCCATCAGTTAAGTGTGATATCACAATAAACTGCGCAACTGCAGGTGATTCTGAGTTCCTTAACGCTTCTGCTAATTACATTAGATCACTTGCTAAGATAGAATCACTTGAAATTAAAGCCGGCGCTGAAGCGCCCGCGTATAAATCGGTTACCGCAGTGGTCGGTTCATACCAGGTATATTTAAAGATTGAAGGTTTGATAGATGTTGAGCAGGAAAAAGCCAAGCTGAACAAAGAAATTGAGCGTACAGAAGGTTTTATGGCTTCAATAAACAAAAAGCTTTCCAATGAAAAATTTGTTAATAACGCTTCTCCCGAAGTTGTTGAGAACGAAAAGAAGAAGCTAGAGGACAACAAACAAAAACTTGAAAAATTAAAAGAACATTATAAACTAATAGTCAGCTGATATTAAAATGAAAAAAATTATTGTATTAATTGCATTTCTGGTTACATCAACCATTTTATCACAAAGCCTTGTGCTGGATATATCTTACACAAGAATTGAAAACGATAAGAACCGCAGCACCAGAATTGAAACATTCAGCATAAACGGCTCATCTTCGGCTTACTCGCTGAAATATGACGGCAGGGTACTGCCCAATGAAATGAATGAAGAGAAAGTATGTGACCTTACCCAAAATGCTGTGAATGATATTGTGACTTCAATTAACGATAACAAAGTTGCAGTAAACGAAACGTTCTACGCCAAGGAAAAAACCAACGGTGAAGGTACATTTTATCTGCTGATAAAAGTTAACATGATTTATGACGGCACACCGTATGAAATAATACTCGATGGTGAGGCAAATCTTGTAATGGGGAACAAAATGTACCTCAAAGTGATAGAATTGGTAAAGGACCTCAGAAGAATTATCAAAAACTGTTAAAATACTTTCTACATGAAATATTTACTCAGCATTGTTTTAGCCGCTTTTCTTTTTACTCTATCAGCCAGTGCACAGGACTTGAATATTGCCATCAGTTACCTGTATGGCGAAAAAAGCAAGGATAGCCATGCCTCAGAAGAGAGCTTTGCTGTCAGCTATACAAGTGTGGCTTATTCAGTTAAGTATTCAGGCAGAAAAGGCAAGAACCAGGTTGATATGGAAAAGACCTGTACATTCACAGAGCAGGATATTAATAACATCAGGAAGACAATTGAAACCAAGGGGTTGAATGTAAATGATTCTCTTGAATCAAAAATGAGTAAAACAAAGAATTTTGAGATATTCACAAGAATAAACATTGCTATTATTATGGATGGTAATGAATATAAGATCAACATCAGCGGTGATACAATTGAATTTGATGATGCCAAACTGTATAAAAATTCTGTATTCTTTATAACCATGCTAAGGAAAATGGTTGAGGATTGTAAGTAAGGTAGAAAATAAAAGTATTAGAAATGAACCAGGTTAAAAGCCTGGTTTTTTTGTTTCAGGGTCTGCTTGATTACTATGAAATTTACGGTGTTGATTAATCGCTGAGTAAACACACAGATGCTGAACCGAACTTAGAAACAAGTCAAGGGTTCAGCATGACATGTGATTTTAGGTAAAATTTCGTAACTTGAAGGACTCCGAATATAATGGTATATTTGTTGATAATATCGCGGGGTGGAGCAGCTGGTAGCTCGTCGGGCTCATAACCCGAAGGTCGGAGGTTCGAATCCTTCCCCCGCTACTAGATTAAGAAAATCCCGTCTAAAAAGACGGGTTTTTTGTTTATGTTAACTTTGCTAAATTTGTAGCTTAAATAAAAGAAATTGAAGAAATCTACTGAAATAAGACAGGACTTCCTGGATTTTTTTAAGTCCAAACAGCATAAAATAGTGCCATCGGCACCGGTTTTTCCCTATGATGACCCCACTTTGCTTTTCACAAACGCGGGCATGAACCAGTTCAAGGATGTATTCCTCGGCACCGGAACACGCGATTATAAGCGCTGCGCTGATACGCAAAAGTGTATACGCGTGAGCGGTAAACATAACGACCTCGAAGAGGTCGGTCATGACGGCTACCACCATACATTTTTTGAAATGCTTGGCAACTGGTCATTTGGCGACTATTACAAGAAAGAAGCTATTGAATGGGCTTGGGAGCTGCTTACAAAGGTATGGGGACTCGATAAAAAACGCTTATGGGTTACTTATTACAGAGAAGATCTTGAAACAAAAGAGCTTTGGGAGAACTGCACAGATATTGATCACACTCATATTTTAAAGTTTGATGAAAAGGATAATTTCTGGGAAATGGGCGATACCGGTCCCTGCGGTCCCTGCAGTGAAATACATTATGATTTCACTCCGGATGGATGCAAGGGCAGCGATGTTAACGCCGATAACCCTGATGTAATGGAAATATGGAACCTTGTGTTTATTCAGTACAACAGAGATAACACAGGCAAACTGCACGACCTGCCCCAAAAACATGTTGATACAGGCATGGGCTTTGAGCGTATGGTCAGAGTATTGCAGAATAAATCATCAAACTACCTTACGGATGTTTTTCTTCCGCTGGTAAATGAGCTTGTCATCATTACAGGCAAGGAGTATTCCGGAAAGTTTGAAGCGCCGATGAATGTAATTGCTGACCATGTCCGCACGCTTACATTTGCAATAGGTGATGGCGCTATTCCCAGCAATGAAGGCAGGGGATATGTACTCCGCAGAGTACTGCGGCGCGCAGCGCGTTACGGCAGGAATCTCGATATGCGTACACCATTTATATATAAATTGGTTGATACTGTTGTGGATACAATGGGTCACGTTTTCCCTGAAATAGTTGAAAAGCGTGAGTTCATAAAGGAAGTCATAAAGGGAGAAGAAGAGAGCTTTAATGTTACACTTGATAAGGGTCTGGCTTTATTTAATGATGAAGTGGAAAGAATGAAAACTAGTCCTAACGGTGAAAAAACGTTTAGCGGTGAAGTGGCTTTTAAGCTGCATGATACTTATGGCTTTCCGGTTGACCTGACCCAGCTTATGGCAAGGGAAATCGGTTATGGGGTGGATATGGATTCGTTTAATGAGAAAATGGAAATAGCACGGGGACTTTCACGGGTTGATAAAATCCTTGATTCCATTGAAGAAAAAGAATATGACGACCTTATGAGAGTTGATAAGGATTTGAAGTATGATCCATATACTGAATCAGAAGCAATTGAAACTGAAGTTATTGCTTACCAGAATAAGTTTGATAACGGTACAGGAATTTTGCTGAAGATTAACCCATTCTATAAGGCTTCCGGGGGACAGGTAAGCGACACAGGTGAGTTAATTCTTGGGGATAAAAAGTATGTAGTGCAGAACATCAACACAAAAAATATCATTGAAATACCTAAAACTGAATTTGGCGAATTGCCGGTTAAGGCAGTTGCGAAAATAAATATTCCCCGCAGACTTTCTATTCAGCGTAACCACTCCGCTACGCATATTATGCATGAAGCTCTGCGCAGAGTGCTTGGCTCACACGTTAAACAGATGGGTTCTTACCTGGATGATAAAGTGCTGAGGTTTGATTTCCCGCACTTCCACAAGCTTAAGCCGCAGGAAATTACGGATATTGAGCAGATAGTGAATGATAAAGTTAAAGAAAAAATTGCTGTTTATTCCGAAGAAATGCCGATTGAAAAAGCTAATACCATACCGCATGTAAAGAAGTTCTTTGGTGAAAAGTATGGTGAAATGGTAAGGGTAGTATTTATTGATGATAAATTCAGTGTGGAATTTTGTGGCGGAACTCATGTTAAGGATACTTCCGATATAGGTCTGTTCAAAATTATCCGAGAAGAAAGCATCTCCGCCGGAACACGGAGGATCTTCGCCAAAACCGGTGAAGGCATAATTGACTATGTTAACGAAAGAACTGCGGAAATTGAGAAATTAGCATCTGAGCTGCCTGAAAAATATGCCAACAATTTCAATTTGGCTATTTCAGAATTCAAAAAAGATTTTGACGGTACCGATTTCAGAAATACTGAAATGCTGGCATCACTTATTAAATACCATGATTCTACAATTGCTTCATTACTTGAATTGAGGGAAAAGTACCAGGAAGAAAAGCGCCAGCTTGTAAAAGAACTCGCAAAGCAAAAAGTACAGAATGCCGCAGGCTCAATTGATGAGCTGATAAGCTCCGCAATAGATGTAAACGGAATAAAGCTTATTACGGGTGAATTTACTGTGGATAATACAGATGAACTTAAAGAGCTCGGCGATAAGCTTCGCGAAAAGATGGGTTCTGCTGTTGGATTGTTGTATTCTGTTATCGATGGTAAAGTTGGCTTATGCGCTGTAGTAAGCGATGATCTGGTTAAAACTAAAAAACTTTCCGCAGGCAAAATTTCCGGTGATGTTGCCAAGATCCTTGGCGGCGGGGGAGGCGGTAAGCCGCATCTTGCAACCGCAGGCGGTAAAGATGTAACAAAGATAGGGGAAGCATTAGATGCTTTGCCGGGTATTATTCAAAAATATTTGTAATTGTTTTGTGATGTCTGTGCTACCATGAAGGAAAAAAAGATCTGATTCTTCGTGCTGCTGAAAATATAATCTAAAGAAATTTGAAAGCAATCATTCCCGTAGCGGGTATCGGAACGCGGCTTCAGCCGCTTACAAACAAGGTACCAAAAGTACTTGTAAATGTGGCAGGCAGACCCATGCTTTTCCACCTGATAGATGAAATTGTAAAAAACGGCAGGATTGATACTGTAATTCTGATAATCGGTTATTTAGGTGATAAGATAATCGAGTTTGTAAATAAAGAGTATAAAGATTCCGGAGTTAAGTTTGAATATGTTGAACAGAAGGAAATGCTGGGACTTGGACACGCTGTCTATCATGCTAACGGACATGTTGCAGATGAACCTGTGATAATTATCCTTGGCGATACGATATTTGAATTTGACCTGAACCGGTTTATTTCAGGTGAATATTCATCAATTGGCGTTAAAGATGTTGATGATACTCAGCGATTCGGCATCGTTGAAGCGAAAGAGGGATTCATAACCCGCATGATAGAAAAACCTGCTACCGGTGTAACGGATAGCAAAAGCGCAATTGCTGGTCTTTATTTCATTAAGAGCGGCGCGAAGTTATTCAGCGCAATTGAGCATCTGATGAATAACAATATCCGCACTAAGAATGAGTACCAGCTTACCGATGCGCTCATGAAATTGGTTGATGACGGCGAAAAGATGGTACCCTTTGAAATCGAAAATTGGTTCGACTGCGGCAAACCCGAAACGCTTATAAGTACGAATTCATATATCTTAAGCCGTGACTGGAATTTTGACCAGGACTATCCCTACGAAAGCTGTACATACATTGAGCCTGTTTATATTGGCGAAGGATGTGTTATTGAAAATTCAACTATCGGACCCAATGCCACAATTGCAAACGGCGCAACAGTTAAGAACTCAATAGTCCGGAATGCACTGGTGAGTGAAAATGCTGAGATATCGAATGCGGAACTTGACGGCACTGCTGTTGGTATCGCGGAAAAAGTAACCGGCATTCATGGCAATGAAGTCATTGCCGATGGGAAAACGCTGGCTTATTGAAGATTAGAAGTATTTTTTAACCTATTGCTCTTATTTAAAGGAATCAAAAAAAAATGCAGATAATAATAATTGCCACGACCTTAAGGTCGTGGTTGAAGTAAATAGAGAAATATGGGCTTTAGCCCAAAATAGATTAAACCTAGGGGCTAAAGCCCCTGTGTCTTTCATGATTTTATCCACGGTCTAAAGACCGTGGCAATAATAATAAAATAAACTATTATTTCGATTTTGGCTTAGCAATTTTAAGTCACTTGTTGTGAAGTTTAATGTTACTCCAAACGGATATTTGCTATTTGATATTTACTATTTGAAGTTCACTTCTTCGGTCTTGCCAAATTCATCGCCCAGTCATAGATCCAGTTCGGCAGAAACTTTATCAGCCTAGTAGCCATAACAATTGGAATCGGGAACTGAACAATACTCCTGCCTGCTTCAATTCCTTTCCTTATTACTCTGGCAGCCTTATCAGGCTGCATTAATAATGGCATTTTAAACTCATTTTTATCGGTCATTGCGGTTTTCACAAATCCCGGTCTGATTGTTATAACCCTGATGTTATCTTTCTTCAGCTCAACCCGAGCTGCTTCCAGCAGAATCGAACCCGCTGCCTTGCTTGCAGAGTAACTTGATGAGCCGCCGTAACCGCGAACATCTGCAAGTGAAGTTACTCCTGCTATTGTCCCGTAACCCTGAGTTTTCATTACAGGGATTACGCATTCCAGTACATGGGCAATACCAAAGGTATTTACTTCAAAGGTTTCTTTGAACTGCTTGCTTGAAAAACTTTGCATCCAGTTGGGTCCACCAACACCGGAATTGATAATTACAAGATCAATACTATCGAGAATTTCACCCGCAAAGGAAAGTCCCTGCATTACATTATCAAGCAAAGTGATATCACATCTTTTGGAAAAACATTTAGTACCTTTCGAGCTTATTTCGGCTGTAAGCGATTCAATTTCCTTCTCATTTCTTGAAAGGAGTACGAGCGAAGAACCTTCGCGCGAAAATTCCAGCGCCAGAGCCCTGCCAATGCCCTGTGATGCGCCGAACAACACAACATTCTTAAATTTACTCATTGTTCAAAAATTCTGTAAGCAGTCTATGGAAATGATGAACGCCGCGTTCACGCTTAGGTGAATATCTGCCGCGGGAATAGAAGCTTGACTGCATTCCGCGCTGAACCATTTCAACAATGGCTTCATCCTCGCGTTCAACACGGTCTAACCCCGAGCCTGCGCCTTTATCAAGCTTAGTATGATCACTAACATAAGTAATAAATGAGACTTTAGTCAGATCCTTTGCAAGGGGTCGGATAATGTTTATTGAAAGTCCCCAAGGGTAATAATTAAGCATCAGGTTTGGAAATACCCACCAGTAATACGCAGCAATTTCATTGCCGTAATCGGGAGATATTTCGCTAAGAGTGAAGCATTCTTCCCCCGGCTTGGCTATGCCAAGCTGCAGGTTACAATAATCGTATAATTCATTGGTATATGCACCGTAGTCTATTACATCGTTAAGACTACTGTGTACATATGGAATGTGGAATCCCTCGAGGTAATTTTCAACATAAAGCGCCCAGTTGCACTTTACAAGGTAATCCCTGCTTCGGGTAGGTGAAAGTGTCATTTCACCCAGTTTAACACCCTCCAGGCGCTCTGTTATGGGCTTAAAGAATGCTTCATGAGGCTTAACAGGGTCAATTGATGTAAACATGAACTTATGCCAGAATTCAAACGGGACTTTGGAAAGGCTGTCTTCTTCCCGGGGGAAGTTTAAAGCATCTTCGCATTCAGGCATTGACCTGAAGCTGCCATCCAGCTCAAACCTGCGGCCGTGGTAACGGCATCGCATATTCTGAACTACATCAGCGCCTTCAACAATTATATTGCCGCGGTGTGTACACACATTTGAAAGGCAGTGAACCCTGTCTTCGCGGTCACGGGTTAAGAGCAATGGTTCGTTCAGATATCCTTCAAGTATTGTGAAAGGATAAACTGTACCGGGAATTTTAACAACATCACTATCACCTGCAAAATGCCAGCATTTTGCGAATACTTTCTTTTTCAACTGTTCATATACTTCGCTGCTTCTGTAGAATTCTGCAGGAAGAGTTTCAGCTTTTCGTATATCAGGATCAATAGTAAATTTCAATTCACACCCATCTTTTTCTTTTGAAATAAATGTAGAACCCGATTCCTATTGAAAACATCAAACCCAGGGCAAACCAGTAGCCCTGTGCCCACTTAAGCTCAGGCATCAGTTCAAAGTTCATTCCGTATATACTTGCTATAAAGGTCATTGGTATAAATATGGTGGATATCAGCGCAAGGTATTTCATGGTTTCATTCAGCCTGTTGCTGATGCTTGAAAGGTATATATCTATCATACCGGAAAGCATATCACGGTATGTTTCTATTGTATCAAGTACATTTATTGTATGGTCGTAAACATCCCTTAAATATAAATGAGTATTCCTTGAAACCAGATCCGATTCACCGCGCTCAAGCCTGCTGATAGCTTCCCTCAGCGGCCAAATGGATTTCCTGATATACAACATCTCACGTTTTATCCTGTAAATTTCTGTAAGCGTGCGCTTTTGTGGATTGTTGACAAGCTCTTCTTCAAGATGTTCAATTCTTTCACCAAATACTTCGAGTATGGTAAAATATGAATCAATAATAGAATCTATAATAGAATACACAAGGTAATCAGAGGTCATGTTATTGATTATGCCTTTGTTGTTCCTTATCCTGTTGCGGATTTCCTGGAAAGTATCACCTTCAACACCTTCCTGAAAAGTAACAACATAGTTTTTTGCAAGAATTATGCTTACTTGCTCAGGTATAACATCATCATTGTTTTTACCCAAATGGAACATTTTAAGTACAAGATAAATATAACCGTCAAATTCCTCCATTTTGGCTCTTTGTTCAACATTTACAATGTCTTCAACAACAAGAGGATGAATAGAAAGTGAATCAGTCAGGCTTTGCACCAGCGATATATCATGGATACCTTCCACATCTATCCAGCTAATTGAATCTTTATGAGTATAAACATTACATTCCTTTGGATCAATGATCTCTTTCTCATTTACCAAATGTCCCTTGTAATCAATAAGGTTTACTGTTACTTTTTCGCCTTTTGGGACATCTCCTGTGTATATTGCTGTACCTGGGGGCAATCCTGCCGGTTTCTTCTTCGGTCTGAAAAGTTTCCTCAGCTTTATGTATGGTTTTTTTATTACTTTTGGTGTCTGCATAATGCCAAAGTTAGCACATTTTAATGAATTAATAAATGTTTAGATTATTCATATTTTTTTTGGATTTTTGTTATTAGATTGCAGTTTCCAGATAAAACTTGATGACATACAAGCAGGGAACATTCCGGGCTTTGTTGATTTTTTGTGTCTTTTTAGGCTTTCAGAAGTGTTTTTTTGCGCAGGCTGAATATCCGAGGGCAATAAAAACTTATTTGAAGATAAATGATAATGCAAAAATTATCAAACAGGCTAAGATAAGCGGAGTAACTGAAATTCTGCAGACGCCGGGCAAAGAAGATACGATTAAGAGTGTATTGTATGATACAGACGGATATATTCTGAAAGAAATAACCAAAGTGGATACATCTTTTGAAAAAAAGGGTGAGTTCATTACCAGGAAGTATTATTTCATATATAACAACTTCAAATTGCTTACCGAAAAAGTGGATTCCTCATCGCCTTCACCCACAAAGTATTCTCTTAAGTATGATGAACTGTATAATATGACAGATGAAGCTGTGTTCGTAAATAATAAACAGGTTCAGAAATTCGATTATGAATACGATGATCTATCGAGACTGATAGAAGCAACAAAGAAGGATATGGTGAATGACTGCAAGATCGTTGAATCTTACGACTATGACAGTTACAATAACCTGGTTCTTTTAACAACAAAGAATAAATGTATACCTGGTGATGATAAACCTATCCTGGTAAAGTATAATTATAAGTACGATAAGGATTACAGGATACTTGGAAAAATTACGAGTTCTTCAGCAGGTGAATACAAAACAGAGACATTTACCTATACTGCTGATGGAAAGCCGGAATCCTCATACGAAATTACCGGTATGGATTCCTATGTTACCCGTAAATACGTATACGAAAATAACATGGTAAGGATAAAAAAAATTGAAACAATTGGTGAGTTAAGTACAAGTTCTGATATCCTGATAAAATACGATCAAGCCGGTAACAGGCTGCTTGAAGAGTACTATGACCCTTCCGGCAAACTTTTGTATTCATATAAATTTGTTTACAATTATTATTAATCTATACAAAAAAATGAGCTCAATACTAAAAGAAACTAGCGGCGGAATAATGAGGATCACCCTTAACAGGCCCGATTCCCTCAATGCGTTCAATTCAGAGATGCTGTTTGAACTGCAGGACGCATTCAAAGAAGCGTTGAATGATGAAGTAAGATGTGTTTTGTTAACCGGGGCGGGCAAAGGATTCTGCTCAGGGCAGGACCTTAAAGATTTTGAAGCGGAAAAGAAGACATTCAAAGAAGCTATTGAAACTAAATATAATCCATTGATTATGCAGATAGTGAATCTGCCTAAGCCCGTAATTTGCGGAATAAACGGTGTTGCAGCAGGCGCGGGACTCTCACTGGCTCTTGCATGTGATTTCAGGATTGCGGTTGAATCAGCTCAGCTAATAGAAGTATTTATCAATGTTGGTTTGGTGCCGGATTCAGGCTCAACTTTTACACTTCCGCGTATTGTGGGACTCGCAAAGGCATTCCAGATGTGCTCAACTGCTGAGCGTATAACAGGAAGTGAAGCCAAAAGGCTTGGCTTGGTGAATGTTTGCGTGCAGACTCCTGCTGTTTTAAAAGCAGCGCTTGATAAGTATTCCAAAAAATACGCTAAAATGCCAACTGCTTCACTTGGAATGATAAAGAGCCTATTGAATAATTCATATTCCAAGTCTCTTGCACAGATACTTGAAGCAGAAGCTGATTTTCAGGATAAAGCCGGCAATTCAAATGATTACAGGGAGGGTGTTAACTCATTCCTTGAAAAAAGGAAACCTGTTTTCAAAGGAAATTAATAATCTTAATTATTGTATAAGTGGCAAAAGTAAAAAGTAAAGCAAGTCAGCAGTCAAAATCAAAAGATTCAGCAGTTCCCGGAGAAAATAAGTATGTAACATACGGACTCCTCGGTGTGTTTCTTGTCCTTGTTTTTTTCGCGGTATCATACCAGATATCCGGTGATGATGACCTTTTCTGGCATCTTGCAACCGGCAGGTATATAGTTGAGAATAAAGTTGTACCTGATAAGGATGTATTCGGTCACATTACTTCAGGAACCGAATGGATACCTTTTGAATGGGGCTGGGATATTTTAACTTACGGACTATATAACATTGGAGGATATAATGCCATATTGTTATTCCGGTCATTAGCCTTTTGTTTTATATTCCTGCTTTTGTATTTACTCCTGCGGAAATTCAAAGTTAATTCATTCCTTTCTATATTTGCATTATTTGTTTTGCTTGTTGCTATAATGGATAGATTTTCACCAAGACCTCACATTCTGACCTACATATTCTTCGTTGTAACTCTTTATATACTTCTATCGTACAAATACATTGATAAAGTAAAGTACAGGAAGTGGCTCTATTTTTTGCCTCTTGTGTTTCTGTTATGGGCAAATTCTCATATGGGAGTTCTTGCAGGCGGGTTGATCCTGTTTGTCTTTACAATAACGGAAACTATAATGTATTTTAAACCTTCTTCATTTACATCTCCGGAAATAAAAGCATTAAGCAAAGATGAACTTCGCAACTTGTGGATCATTTCAGCGGCTTCTGCATTGATGCTGCTTGTTAATCCGCATGGATTCAGTACTTACGCTTACGCATACAGTCATACCAAAATGAAAATGCTGGAGAGTGTGAATGAATGGCAGAGCCCGTTTTCATCAAAACTGGATTTTGGTTTTATCATAACTTTGTATAAAATATTTGTTTTCTCAGGTATTCTTGTCCTTTATTATGCTTTCAAAAAGAAAGATCTGTTCTTTGCCTTAATGTTCATTTCATTCGCTGTCTATTCAGTAAGGGCAATAAGATTCACTGTGGATTATGAATTAATACTTGCAGTATTCATAATTATCAGTATATCATACATTGTGTCTCAGATCAGATCAATTGGTTTCAGAAAGATATATAACGGGAATGTATTGAAGGGTGCAATGGCTGTGTTCATAATATACATTATAGCTCTTATCCCGAACAATGAGATCTATCAAAAGATACAGTATTACCGTGTTTCAGGATGGGGAATAAACAGTGATTTTATACCTGTTCAGTTGTTTGACTTTATGAAAGAAAACAAAATATCCGGTACTCCCTATAATCATTTTGGAACAGGCGGATATTTGGTATGGAACTTCCCCAACGAGAAGAATTTTATTGATAGCCGTAACCTGAATGATGAAATACACAGTGAATATAACGCCATTATGGTAATGCAGCCGGGATTTGAAAAGAAGCTGGATGAAAGGGGAGTGGATTATGTTGTGTACCTGGATCCTGATCTGATCAGGAGGCCAAACGAAATGAAACGGCTTATCACAAATTACCTGAGTACCAGTAAAAAATGGAAACTTCTTTTCTGGGATGATAAATCAATGTTGTTTGTGAAAGATATCCCGAAGTTTGCTGATGTGATAAACAGGCATGAATATAAAATTATTGATCCTTACGATTTTCTTTTCGCCAAACCCGAATTTGAAAACAGGATCAAGCTTGATCCTGATGGCGCCAGATCAGAACTTAAAAGAAAAATGGATACCGAACCAAACGGTTATCTTTTCCAAAACCTGAACACAGCGGCAAATAAAATACTTCAGGGTCTGTAAACAGTCTTAAGCCTTTTTAGAATCGCGCGAAGCAAGCCACTCTTTGAAGAACATAATAATTATTGACATTGTGGGGAGGGCAATAAGCATCCCTATAAATCCGAAGAAATATGAAAATACAAATAACGAGAGTATAAGAAGGGCAGGGTGCAGCCCGATCCTGTTTCCCACAATTTTTGGGATAAGGAATGAGGTTTCAAGCAGGTTTTGAGCTAGATATATAATTATCACCAGTGGTATCTGAAAACCGGGGTCCCCGCTAAATAATGAGACAATTATTGCAAGTGTAATTTCTACCATTAATCCAAAATATGGAATAATGTTCAGTACTATACCAAGCGCCCCAAGGAACACTGCGAATTTAACTCCAAGAATTGAAAGGAAAATGTAGACGCATATTCCGTGTATTACACTGACAATTAACTGTCCCCTTATAAAACTTCCAAGCAGTTCATCAATTTTCTGGTAGTATTCTGTCGCTTTATCCCTGCTTTTTTTAGGGAAAAGGTCTCTTACCAGGTTTTTCAGATTGTCAAAATCCTTCATTATATAGAATGTAAGGAAGGGGATGAGAATAAGGTTAACAACCTGTGTAAGAACCATTGAAAGCCCCACAAAGAGTCCTGAGAGTCCGCTAAGCAGCGTATTAAGCAGGTTCTCGAGCTTCTCCGGCAGTTCTTTAGAGAGTTTTGTCTGAATATCTGCAGTTGGTATGCCAAGTGAATTCAGTTTGGGTATAAGCACGAAATTTATCCATGACTGCAGGTCGTTTAATGCGCCGGGAAGTGATTTTATAAGCTCTGAAAACTGAGCCGCGATCGGCGGAGCCAGCAATATTATTGCTAATGCTGATATCAGCAGGAATGTAACCAGTATTATAGCGCTAGCTATTGTTCTTGTTATTTTACCGCGCGTCATTTTTTCAACCAGCGGATTTAACACATATGAAATAACCAGAGCAACTACAAACGGTGCCAGGAGGTTAGAAATTGAATGAAGGAACCAAAGTGCAAATATCAGCGAAGAAAGCGAAATAATTATCTTAATCAGCCTGCTTTTTCTGAAAGGTATAAGTACAAATAAAATAACGCCAAATACGATGAACGGGTTGTGGAACAGCTCAGTAACCGAGAACAATACTCCAAACAGCGCAAGAGCTGCCACCGAAATCACAATTTCATGTATCTTATACGTATTTGTGTTTATATCGCTCAATTATTATAAATTGGTTTACTTTCCTGTATGTCCAAATCCACCTGAGCTGCGTGAAGTTTCACTTAGTTCATCTGTTATTTCAATCTTTGCCTGTACAACACTGCAAATTACCATTTGCGCGATCCTTTCACCGAATTTTACCGTAAATGGTACCTTCCCGAAATTGGTAAGGAGTATTTTCAGTTCACCCCTGTAATCCGCGTCAATTGTTCCGGGTGAATTAAGAATACCGATGTTGTGTTTCAGGGCAAGTCCGCTCCTTGGTCTTATTTGGGCTTCATAACCAATGGGAATTTCGAGAATCAGGTTTGTTGGAATAAGCATTGTTGTTTGCGGGTCAATAACAATATCGTCTGTTGAGGAAGATGTTACATCCATCCCTGATGCATGTTCTGTAGCATAAGCCGGAAGGGGATTGTTCAGCTTTTCATCAATTTTTTTTATTTTCAGTATCATCCAAATAGAGTAAAAAAAGGCAGCTTTATGAAAAGCTACCTTTTAATGAATTACCAATTTTTAGCTTGTTGCAATTGCAAGTACAATTATCAGCACATAAACCAGTCCAAACAGAATTGAAAGAATTACGTTAACAATTCCAAGCCACATACCTATCTTTGCAAGTGTTCTGCCTGCTTCTGATGACTCTCCTCTATCTATTTTACTGAGTTCGCCTTTACCCATTATCCATGCAACTATACCTAAAATAAACGGACAGAATACATATGCTAATATACCTGCTACCAGTGCAATAATTGCATTTGTGCCTGCGCTGCCGCCCATATTCATGTTACCTGCCGATGGCGGCGGGGGAGGCGGTGGTGATGACATACTTGGCGGCGGTGGCGGCGGCGGAGCGCCAAAATCTGTGGGGTAATGCAAGAATTTTCTCATTTGTTTTCTCCTGTAATTTATGAAGCGTTTAATATCCTGATTTACCGTAAAATAAAAAACCGATTTCTATTTATCTACAGAAATCGGCTATCATATAAAAAAATCTCACTTATTATTTAGTGTGCGGTATTTTTTACTTTATCTGCGATTATTGAAGGCAACTGAGCTTTGATGGAGCTTTTAGCTATAAAGCCATCGGCATTGAATTCATCAGCCAGTTCTTTGTAAACGCTGTCTTCGTATAATGTCAGTATTATCACCGATTTCTCGGGCCATCTTTCTTTTATTGTCTTGGTGGCATCCAAACCTGACTGGTTTGGCATACTCAGATCCATTAAAACCAGATCGGGGTCAAGCGCTTCCGTTTTATCAATTACATCTACGCCATCTATTGCTTCGCCAACAACTTCTACACCCGGCATAGCTTTGATGTATTGTGTTAATAACTGTCTGAAATTATCGTTATCATCGCAAAGAAGTATCTTCACTGTTTTATTATCCATTTTAGAATGATTAAGAACTTTATTTAGCTGTTTTTTGCTGCCAGCTTCTGCTGGGTAGCCTGAATTATTTCCAGTAATTCTTTGTGAATATCATCAGAATTCTTGCCAATGTATTTATCAACCCTGTAAACTTCTGCAAGTTTACGGTATGACTGTCCCTCATTGATAGAAATCATTACAACTGTTACATCGGGGAATTTATCTTTGATAGCACTTAATGCTTCAATGCCTGACTTTTTCGGCATGATAATATCAAGTATTATCAGGTCCGGATATGTAGCTTCAGCCTTTTTAATTGCATCTTCACCATCTACGGCTTCACCAACAAGTTCAACTCCGGGAATGGAACGTACATATTGCGCGAGTGCGCTTAAAAAATCGGGATTATTATCCGCTATTAAAACTCTGACTATGGGAACTTGAGCGTTCATTTTATTTGCCCTTTCTATATCTAATTACTCTTTTTAATTTAATGATATTAAACCTTTTTCGATCGCGTATCTTACTAAACCCGCGGTATTCTTTATTGAAAGTTTGTGCATGATATTCTTTCTGTGTGTATCTACAGTATTATAGCTGATATAAAGAATATTGGCGATTTCCTGGTTAGAATAACCGGATGCGATCAGTTTCAGTATTTCTATTTCACGTTTCGTTAAGGGCACTTCTTTATAGCCATCATTTTTTTCCGTTTCCTTGGCAGTACGTATGTAATTATCAATTATAAGTTTAGATATATCTTTGCTGAAGAAATTATCACCTGATGCTACTGTTTTTACAGCGTCAAGCAGCTCTTCCTTATCGGTGTTCTTCAGGATAAAACCCTTTGCTCCTGAACGTATTATCTGGTTCAAATATTCCTGGTTATCATGCATTGTTAAAATAAGTATTCTTGCGTCAGGATCTTTTTCTTTAATGACCCTTGTAGCTTCGATACCGTTCATGCCCGGCATGGAAATATCCATAATTACGAGGTCAGGTTTCAAAGATGAGTACATTTTCACTGCATCTTCTCCGTTACCGGCTTCACCTGCAATAGAGATATTATCAAGGCTGGTAAGGATATTCCTCAATCCGTCTCTTACAACTTCGTGATCATCAACTATTAAAATTTTAGTAGTTTTCATTATAATCTATTTTTGCTTAATTATGGTTATTGTTACTGAAGAAATCTAAATTTATTTCAAGCAGAAGTTCTGTGCCGTGACCGGGGCTGGAAATTATCTCAACTTTGCCGCCAACCAGCTCTGCTCTTTCCTTCATATTAAGCAGCCCGAAACCGCCGCCTGCTTTTTTTGATTTTGTAATATTATCTGTATCAAATCCTTTGCCGTTATCCTTTACCCGTACAAAAACCTGTGTATCGCTTCGGTAAAGATCAAGTGATACATCTGTAGCTTCGGCATACTTACTTATGTTATTAAACGATTCCTGTATTATCCTGTATATCGCTATTTCAACTTTCGGATCAATGCGCTCAAGAGTGGGGGAGACCTGGAACTTAACTTTGATGCCGGTTATCTTTGAAAATTCCTGGCATAGAATCCTTAACGCCGGGATAAGTCCGAAATCATCAAGTGTTGTAGGTCTCAAATCGTGTGCAATCCTTCTTGCTTCAACAATCGCTTTGCTTATAATTGAATCAACCTGCTTAACAATTTCAGTGGTTCTTTCTTTGTTTGCGCTGTTCATGAAATCGATCATTCCAAAATTCAGCTTAGCGGCGCTTAGTAACTGACCCAACCCGTCATGCAATTCCCGTGATATCCTTCTTCTTTCGTTTTCCTGTGCTTCAATTATCGATAAAGCTCTTATCCTTTGTTCCAGCAGTTTCTGGTGGTCTTCTTCGGCGCGTTTTCTTTCGATTGAATATCTTATTGACCTTAGAAGAAGTTCACTTTCAACCTTATCTTTTACCAGGTAATCCTGGGCACCCATTTTTACAGCATTGATAGCAGTTGTTTCATCATTTAAACCTGTTAATATAATGATCGGAATATTCGGTATAACACTGAATATCTGTTCTACCCCTGTTAATCCTTCACTATCAGGAAGATTTAGATCAAGCAAAACAACATCTATAAACTCATTTTCCAGAATATCCAGGCCCATTTGCAGCCTGTCAGCAATTTGAAGAGTATATTCAATATTCTTCAGATCCGAGAGGTATTCTTTAATCAGTCGGGCATCACCCGGGTTATCCTCTATTAATAAGATCTTTATCAAATTATGCTTTATCTTTCTTTTTTAATTGTAACATGGAACGTTGAACCTTTTTTTAGTTCTGAATCCAGACGGATAGAACCGTTGTGTTTACTCACTATTTTTTCACAGATCGCCAGTCCTATTCCCGAACCCGGGTAATCAGCATGGTTATGCAGTTTCTGAAAAATACCGAAAATCTTGCCGTGGTAATCCTTGTCTATCCCAACCCCGTTATCACTTACTGAAATCAACCAGTCCTCTTCATTCTCATCCATTTGTATCTTTATTTCAGGAGCATCACTGTGATTGAACTTCAGCGAATTATCAACCAGGTTGTATAAAAGCTTTGTCAAAAGTTCTCTGTCTGCGGTGATCATCATCTGCTTATTTGCAGTAAACTCTATTGTACCCTGAGAATCCGGATATCTTGATTTGTCGAGAGATTTAACTTTATCAATTATCTGACCGGGATCAATTTTTTCCCGTTTTACT